>DATDCY010000207.1 GCA_036524115.1 bacterium
CGGTCGCCGCGCTGGCGGTCGCCACGGTCCCGGTCGCCCTGCCGGCGGCCGTCGCGTCGGTCCTCGGCGCCGGGCTGCGGCGCCTGCGCCGCAGCGGAGCGGTCGCCTGCACCCCCGCGACCGCGGACGCCCTCGGCGGCGTCGGGGTGGTCGTCACGGAGAAGGCGGGCACGCTCACCCGCAACGAGATGACGGTGCGCGAGCTGCTCGTGGAGGACCAGGTGCTCGAGGTCACCGGGGACGGGTATGCGCCGGAGGGACGGATCCTGCGCGACGGGGACGTCGCGGACCCTGCGCGCTGGGACAGCCTCGGCATCATGCTGCGGATCGCCGCCCTCTGCACGTCGTCGTCACTGTCGCACGACGATCGGGGCGCATGGCGCGTGGACGGCGACCCGACGGAGGGCGCGTTGCTGGCCCTTGCCGCCAAGGGCGGCGCCTGGCGGGACGACCTCGCGCGGGAGCACCCGCTGCTTGCGGCGTTTCCCCTCACGGTGGAGCGCCGGCGCATGACGGCGCTCGTGACGGGACGGGCGGGGCGCCCGACGGCTCTCACGAAGGGAGACCCCGACGCGGTCCTGGCGCTGTGCCTGCACCAGCGCACGGCCGCGGGCGTCCGCCCGCTCTCGCCGGCGGACCGCGAACGCGTCCTGCAGCGCGCGGAGGAGATGGCGGGGAGGTTCCAGCGCGTGGTCGGCCTGGCGTACCGCGAGGACGTCCCGGGGCTCGAGCCGCGCACGGCGGAGCGCTCGCTCGTCTGGGTCGGGCTCGCCGGCCTGCTCGACCCGCCGCGGGAGGGCATCGCCGCCGCGGTCGCCGACGGCTTCGCGGCCGGGGTCGTCCCGGTGATCGTCACCGGCGACCAGCGCGAACCGGCGGTCGCGCTGGCGCGGGGCATCGGCGCGCTGCGGCCGGGCGACGAGGCGATCTGCGGCGAGGAACTGGACGCGCTCACGCCGGAGGCGCTGAGTGCCTGCGTCGAGCGCTACCGGGTCGTCGCCCGGGCGAACGCCGCGCACAAGCTCCGCATCGTCCGCGCCTGGCGGGCACGGGGGCGCGGCGTGGCGATGATCGGTAACGAGGTGAACGACGCCCCAGCGCTCAGGGAGGCGGACGTCGGGATCTGGCTCGGCGCCGGCGGGAGCGAGATTGCCGCCGAGGAAGCGGCGCTGCGGATGCCGGACGGCGGCTTTGCGGCGGCAATGACGGCCCTGGCCGACGGGCGCTCGGTGCGCGCGGCGCTGTCCCGGGCGATCGCCTTTCTCTTCGCGGTGGCCGTGGCCGGGACGCTCGTCGCGCTGGCGGCCGCCCTGTTCGGCGTCCCGCAGGCCCTCACCCCGCTGCGGGCCCTGTGGATCGCGCTGGCGGCGGGAGCCCCGCCCGCGCTGGCGCTCGGCGCGGGCCGCGTGCCGGCGGGCCCCGTGGCCTCGCTCCCGGCGCGCCAGCAGGTGCTCGGGCGCGAGTGGTCCGGGCTCGCGCTCGTCGGCGGTGGCGCGACGGCGCTCGTGGCGCTGGCGACGCGCCTGCTCCTCGGTCGCGGCGCACTGTCTGCGCCCGAGGCGGGAGCGATCACCGTCGCGGTGTCGTGCCTGGCGCTCGTGGGGCTGGCCTTCAGTTGTCGCAGGCCCGGGTGCGCGCGGCAGGAGAGCACGCTGCGCGAGGACCGCTGGCTGTTCGCGGCCGCCGCGCTCTCGCTCCTCCTGGCCGTCGTCGTCGTCCAGGTGCCGCCGGCCGCGGGCCTGCTCGGGATCGCGCCTCTGGGCCGCAGGGAATGGCTGGCCGTCGTGCTGCTCGCGCCGCTGCCGCTGCTGGCGGTCGAGGGCGGCAAGGCGTGGCTGCGGGGGCGGGAGCGGCGCTGACGACCGGCCGGGCGGCTCTAGCGCTGCGTGCGGCAGCGCTCGGCCAGGATGATGGCGCGCAGGTCCTCGACCGCCTGGTCCACGGTGTCGTTGATCACGAGGTAGTCGTAGCGCGGCGCCAGCGCCAGTTCGTCCCGCGCTATCGCCAGGCGGCGGGCGAGGTCCGCGGGGTCGGCCGCCTGGTCCCGGCCGCAGAGCCGCCGCTCGAGTTCGGCGATCGAGGGCGGCGCGATGAAGACGAGCACCGCGTCCGGCGCCAGGGTCCGCACCTGGAGCGCGCCCTGGACGTCGATCTTCAGCAGGACGTCGTTGCCCCCGGCGCGCTCGCGCTCGACCCACCACAGCGGGGTGCCGTAGTAGCGGCCGGCGTAGCAGGCGTGCTCCAGGAAGAAGCCCTCGGCGATGCGGCGCTCGAAGTCCGCCGGGGAGAGGAAGAAGTAATCGACGCCCTCGATCTCGCCCGCGCGAGGGGCGCGCGTCGTCGCGGTGATGCACCGCCGCAGCCGCGGCGGGCAGGTCCCGGCCGCAAACAGCGGCGCCAGCACGGCGTCCTTGCCCGCGCCGCTCGGGCCCGAGAGGACGATGATCTTCCCGCGGGCGGATCCCTGCGTCACTGCGCCGCCGCTCCCCTGGCAGTCCTTCGCGGTTGCCATCGCCGGATTATCGCACGCGCCGCACGGGAGGAGAAGCGGTGCGCGCCGCTAGCGTCGCGCGCCGGCGGCGCGCAGGCGCTCGGCCTCGCGTTGCGCCGCCAGGGCCTCGTCGCGGCGTCCGAGCAGCGCGAGCGCCCGGCCGAGGGCCTGCCATGCTTCGGAGGAGTCCGGACGCAGGCGCGTCGTCTCCCGGAAGAGCGCCTCCGCCTCCGGGAGCCGCCCGGCGTTGGCGAGGATCGCGCCGAGGTTGACGCGCGCAACGGCGCCCGCCGGATCGAGCCGGATGGCGGCGCGGTAGGCCTCCGCCGCCTCGTCGAGGCGACCGACCTCCGCGAGCGCGTTGCCGAGGTTCGCGGACGCCTGGGCGTTGCGCGGGTCCGCGGCGATGGCGGCGCGGAAGGCGGGGATTGCCTCCGCCGCCCGTCCGGTGAGCGCCAGGACATTGCCCAGGTTGTTCTGGGCCGACGAGAACGCCGGGTTGATGCGCACCGCCTCCCGCAGTTCCGGCTCGGCCTCGGCGTAGCGTCCCTGCGAGAAGAGGAGGAAGCCCAGGTTGCCGCGGACCAGCCAGTTGTCCCTCGTCACCGCGAGCGTGTGCCGGAAGATCGTCTCGCCGTCCCGCCAGAGGCCGGCCTGCGTGGTGGCGATCGTCGCCAGCGCGGCGATCGTTGCCGCCCCCGCCGCGGGCGCGAGGCGGCGCACGCGCCAGCGCCCGGCCAGCGTGGCCGCACCCCAGACGGCGGCGACGGTCAATCCGATCTGCGGCAGGTACGTGTAGCGGTCTGCGTGCGCCTGGTAGCCCACCTGCACCAGGCCGAGCACCGGCGCGAGCATCCCGAGGAACCAGAGCCAGCCGGTCGCGAGGAACGGAAGGGTCGGCCGGCTGCGGACGAGCGCGGCCGTCACCACGAGCAGGCCGACGCAGGCGATCGCGCCCGCCGTCCACGGCGCCGGCGTCGTGGCGAGCGGGTAGAAGAGCGCAAGATCGGCGGGCCAGACCGTCTGCACGACGTAGGTGATGACTGACGACGACGCGTTGAGGACACGTGCGGCGGCGGTCGCGGCGGGCATCACCACGATGGCGCGCGCCTCGGTCTGCGCCACCAGCGTGATCGCAGCCGAGAATGCCGCGAGCGCGAAGAGGGGGAGCTTCTCGGCGATCAGCCGCGCGCGGAATCGCGGGCCCCGGGCAGCGGCGGCCGGCAGCGCGCGGCCCAGGGGCCACCAGTCCAGCAGGAGCAGCACGCACGGGACGGTGACCAGCATCGGCTTGGCCATGAGGCCGAGGGCGAGGAAGAGAGGGACCCACGGGGAGCGGCCGGGATCGCCCCGACGGGCGGCGCGCTCGTACGCCAGGAGCACGAGCATGAAGAAGACCCCGGCCAGCACATCCTTGCGCTCGGCGACCCAGGCGACCGATTCCACCCGCAGCGGGTGGACGGCGAACAGGGCGGCGACCAGCGCGCTGCGCCAGCGCATGCCGGTGAGGCGGTGCGCGGCGAGGAAGAGGAGCGCGGCGGCGAGCGCGTGCAGCAGGACGCTCGTCGCGTGGTGGCCGCGGGGGTCGAGGCCGAAGAGCTGCACGTCCAGCATGTGCGAGAGCCAGGTCAGCGGGTGCCAGTTGGCGGAGTGGAAGGAGGTGAGCGCCCAGCGCACGCCGGCGAGGGTGAGGCCGGTGCGCACCCGCGGGTTGTCCACGACGTACTCGTTGTCGTCGAACTGGAGGAACCCGTCCGGCAGCCCGGCGATCAGGTAAGGCAGGGCGGCGAGCAGCGCGACGGCGAGCGCGAGGATGGCGGCAGGTCGACCGTCCTTGCTTCCGTCCTTCACTGAGGCAGTATACGGGAAGGAGGCGTGCGATGCGCCAGCGGGATTGCCTCGGCTACTGCGCCGGTGCGTTGCCCGCGCGGCCGATCACCGGTACTTGAGGAGCAGCAGGCCGCCGCCCACGGCCCTCCCGACGACATACACGCTGCCGTCGGCGCCGACGGCGACGCCTGTCCCGGCGCCGCGGTACCTCGCCGACCAGAGCCTTGCGCCGGAGGGCGAGTACTTGCGCAGCGCCATGAATCCGTACCGGTTCCCTCCGCTTTGCCAGATCGAGGTGCCCGTCTGAAACACGTTGCCGTCCGGAGCACGGGCGACGCCGTGGCCCCAGATGGTCCCCGATCCGGGGCTGGCCTCTGACCTTGACCAGACGAGGCGCCCGTTGTTCCCGTACTTGCGGAGCAAGCGGAAGCTTTCATAGGGCGCGTGCGACGACCCGCTGACATAGATGCCTCCATCATCGGCGGGGGCCGCGACGCCCGATCCGGTCGCGGTGTCGATCTGACCGCCGTCGTAGGTTCGGAGGTAGATCTTGCCCCCGCGCCAGTTGAAGGTGGCGAGGAAGAGGTCCGGTCCCATCCCGTTGTCCACTTGGCCGACCACGTAGACGAGTTGGCCGTTCGTCGCCACGGACGTGCCGCCATTCCACCCCCATTCGCGGAAACCGTGGAACGTCCGGGTCCACTTGAGCTCTCCCGTCGCGTGATAGCACTGCAGCAGGACGTCCCAGCCTCCGGACCCGGAAGTGGTGCTTCCGGTAAGGCAGAGTTCGCCGTCCGCCGCGACCGCGGTCGCAAGATCCCGCCCGCCCCCGTCGAATGTCCGTTTCCACGCCAGGGTGCCGTCGGCGGAGTACTTGAGGAGGAGCGCGTCGCTGACCGGCGACGTCGCCGCTGTTTCGCCCACGACGTAGACGCTTCCGTCGGGGGCGACCGCCACGCCATTGCCGACCGTGAGCCAGCGGACGTCGCCTTCATGATATAGCCGCGTCCACACCACGGTGCCCTGCGGGCTGTACTTGCGCAGCAGCAGGGAACTGGACCGGTCGCTGAACCAGGTCGACCCCGCCACGTAGACGCTGCCGTCCGCAGCGACCGCCACCGCGCTTCCCTCGTCGTTCGAATCGGCCGCCCCATGGATCCTGGCCCAGACCAAGGTCTCTGCGTCCGCCACGGGGGCCGCGAGAGGAGTCGCGAGGAGAATGCAGAGGGCGAGGACGTGGGCCGGCCGCGTCCGGGTATTCCTCATCGACATGGTGCGGATTATACCCGCGGCGTTCGTGGTGTAAACATCCCGTCGCGGGTGACGGCGGCTCGGGGGGGGCGAACGCGACGGGGACGATTCTGTTGATGTGCCGGGCGTTATCCCCTACGATGTCGCCCCATGAAACTCGCCCTGATCGGTCTTGCCAACAGCGGCCGCACGACACTGCTCAACGCGCTCGCCGGCCTCTCGCTCGAGACGCAGCCCTATCCGACGACGGAAGGCGAGCCGCACCGCGCCGTGGTCAAGGTGCCGGACGCCCGCATCGACGAGCTGGCGCGGATCTACGCGCCGAAGAAGACCACCTACGCCACGGTCGACTACGCCGACTTCATGGGGCTGATCAAGGGGGACGCGGCGCAGAACCGCCGGGTCTTCGAGTTCTTCAAGGACGCGGACGCGCTGGTCCACGTCGTGCGGGCGTTCCCCGACGAAGGGGTGCTGCACCCGCTCGAAACGGTCGACCCGCTGCGCGACTTCAACGCGGTGGAGGAGGAGCTGATCCTCGCGGACCTCGAGCTGGTCGAGAAACGGCTCGAGCGCATGGAGGAGGGGCGGAAGAAGGGCAAGCCGCCCGACGAGGGCGAGCGGCGCATCCTGCTGCGCTGCAAGGAGATCCTCGACGCCGAGCAGCCGCTGCGCCACACGGTGTTCTCCGTCGAGGAGCTGAAGGCGACCGCGCACCTGCAGTTCGTCTCCGCCAAACCGTTGCTGCCGGTGGTGAATGTGGCGGAGGCCGACCTCGCCGGGGCGCGGCGCGGGGAGCTCGAGCGCGCCTTCGCGGAGCGGCTTGCGCGCTATCCCGAGCACAACCGGCCGGCGGTGCTCTTCCTCTCGGCGAAGATCGAGGAGGAGATCGCCCAGCTCCCCCCCGAGGAGGCGGCCGCGTTCCTCGCGGACCTCGGGGTCGCCGAGTCCGCGCGCGTCGCGCTCATCCGCGCTTCCTACGCGCTGCTCGGCCTGATCTCGTTCCTCACTGCCGGCGAGGACGAGGTGCGCGCCTGGACGATCCCGCGCGGGCTCACGGCGCACAAGGCGGCCGGCAAGATCCACTCGGACATCGAGCGCGGCTTCATCCGCGCGGAAACGGTCTCCTACGAGGACTTCATGAAGGCCGGCGGCGACATGAACAAGGTCAAGGCCGCCGGGGCCGCGCGCCTCGAAGGCAAGGCCTACGAAGTCCGCGACGGCGACATCATCAACTTCAAGTTCAACGTCTGATCCGGCGCCCCTCGCGGCTCCCGCCGCTACCAGGAGCGGACGCGGCCGATGTCGACGTGGACGAACCCCGAGCGGGGATAGTAGCCGACGCCCCCGGCTCCGAGCGCCAGCGCCGCGTCGCGGACCTGGCCAAGGGAGCGGCCCTCGATCCGCAGGTCGATCGCCTCGCCGCTCAGGTGCAGGCTGTGCTCGGCGACGTGGAGCGGGTCGGCGGCGCGCAGCATGTCGTTGGTGGCCGCCGAGCGGTAGCCGGAGATGATCTGCACGGGCCCCGCGCCGGCGATCCGCTCGGAGAGCGAGTGGACCACGTCGATGAGCGCCGGCGCCATGGGGCTGACCTCGCCGGTGCGATAGTCGCGCAGGATCACGTTCAGCCCGGCCAGGGCGTCGGGGACGTACGCCTCTCCGTCCCAGTAGAGCGCGGTGAGCCGCTCGTCCGTGTGGAGATTGTGCAGCGACAGCTCCCGGGGTCTTCCCGGCGCCGGCGCCGCGGCGCCGCGCCGGGGCACGAGCAGCGCGGCGAGGCCCCAGGCGGCGAGTCCGAGAAAGCCGCGCCGGCTGACGCGCGCGTCGTCGTGCCTCGCCTGCGCACGGAGCCTCTCGTGTTCCATCGGCGCATCATACGCAGCGGGGCCGTCTCGCGCCAGTGATCCCCGTCGCATTCGCCCGGCCCGCGGGAGTTTACCGGGGGGCGGGCGCGCCCGCGAGGGCCTCGAGCAGCGCGGCGTCGCGGCCGTAGACGTCCTCGCGGAACTCGACGGTGCCGTCGGGATCCACCCACGTCGTCTGGTAGAGCAGGTACACGGGCATCGGCTCGCGCAAGGGCACGCTCAACGTCGCGCCGGCGGCGATGGCGGCCTCGATCTTCGCGCGCGTCCACGCCGGGTCCGGGGAGAGCAGTCGCGCGGCCAGCTCCGCGGCGCGCTCGACGCGGATGCACCCCGAGCTGTAGGCGCGGTCCGGTCGCGCGAAGAGCCCGCGCGACGGCGTGTCGTGGAGGTAGATGTCGTAGCGGTTCGGGATCTGGAACTTGAGGCGGCCCAGCGCGTTTCGCGGTCCCGGGTCCTGGCGGAGGCGATAGGGGAACCGGCTGGCGGGAAGCCGCTTCCAGTCGACGGTTCGGGGGTCGATCTCGCGCCAGGCCATTCCGGCCCGCGCAAAGAGCCGGAATCGCTCCTCCGCGAAGAAGTCCCGGTTCCCGAGGATCAGCGGCAGTTTGTCCTCGAGGGCGATCTTCGCCGGCACGACCCATGGCGGATTCACCAGGACGCTGGTGATCTCCCCGGTGAAGAACGGCGTGCGGCGCGATTGGCGTCCGGCGATCACGCGCATCGAGAGGTCGGGCGCGCCCGGCTCGGTCAGCGTCAGCCTGAAGTCCGGGATGTTGACGACCAGCCGGCGGGGGGCCAGGTCGCGCGGCAGCCAGCGCAGGCGCTCGAGGTTGGCCTCGATCTGCCGCGCGCGCAGCGAGGCGGGCACGTTCAGGGCGGCGAGCGTCCGCCCGCCGGCGATCGCGTCGGCATCCAGGCCATGACGTGCCTGGAAGCGCCGGAGCGCCTGGGCCAGCTGGCGGTCGCAGACCTGGTCGCCGGGTCCGTTCTCCGGCAGGTCGCCGGTCGCGGCGAGACGGCGGCGCAGCGCCGCGATCCGCGGACCGCGGTCGCCCTCGCGCAGCGTCGGGCCCGGCGCGACGAGCGGCCAACCGCCCGCGGCGGCGACGGCCCGTTGGGCGGCGAGGGCCGCGCGCAGGCGGCGGTAGTCGTCCCGTGCCGGCGGCAGCTCGGCGAGGGTGCCGGCAAGATGGCCCCGCCCGAGGGCGGCGGCGAGCAGCAGCGGGAGGGCGGCGTCGCGGCCGGCGATGTTCCACTCCGGCTCTATCGCGGTCGGGTTGACACGCCCGCTCGTGAGGTGCCTCGCGTAGAGGAAGAACGCGTCGGAGAGCAGCACGTCGAGGTCGACGAGGTCGGCGTCCGTCGTCGGCGCCGGCCGCTTCCCCTTGGACGCACGGTCCCGCAGGCGCTCGATCGCCGCGAGGTGGTAGTCGGCGGGCCGGAGGCCTTCGCGGTCGACCGAGCGGATCGCCGCCAGCAGGTCGCCGGCCTGCGGCGAGAGCTTGCCGCCGTCGCTCCAGGCGAGACGGTTGCCGCGCGCCTCGTAGAAGAGCCGCAGGGCCGCCGGGCTGATCAGCGGCGTCCCGTCGCGGGTCCAGCCGTCGTCGAGGCGCGCCGCCAGCGACCGCTGCGGCGCGGCGGCACGACTCTCTGCGGTCCGGGGCGCCTGCGCCTCCGGGGGGGCCGGGGCGCGAGGCGCAGCCACCGCTGCAGGGGACGTCGGGAGCGTCGCCATGGGGAGGACCGCTGCGAGCAGGACGGCGTGAAACCTCGGCATCATGCGTACCCGATGGTGAGGTCCGCCCCGCCGAAAGTCAACGAAGGAAGGGGGGTGATCGCCTCCTTGACACCCGCCGCAGCGCCAAGGAAGATCGGCGGCAGGTTCCCGCAGGGAGACAACCCGGGAGGAGGCACGCCATGATACCGAAGCGCGTCAGGGACGAGATGAACCTGCAGATCAAGCTCGAGCTGGAGTCCTACTACCTCTACCTCTCGATGGTCGCGTGGTTCCACGAGCAGAACCTCGACGGCATGGCGCACTGGATGCGCTGCCAGGCGCACGAGGAGATGATCCACGCGATGAAGTTCTTCGACCACATCATCGAGCGCGGCGGCACCGTCGAGCTGGTCGACCTGAAGCAGGGGAAGACGACGTGGTCCTCGCCGCTGGAGGCCTGGAAGGACGCCTACGCCCACGAGCAGTTCGTATCGGAGCGCATCCGCACGATCACGAAGGCCGTGCGCGAAGAGAGCGACTTCAACGCCGAGCCGATCTGCGCCTGGTTCAACAACGAACAGATCGAGGAGGAGACGAGCACGCAGAAGGGCGCGGCCAGCATCGAGATGGTCGGCGACAACCGCCAGGGGCTGCTGATGCTCGACCGCGAGATGGGCACCCGCGTGTTCACGGCCGGCTCGCCCTTGGACCCGGCGGCGTACAACCTCGCGAAGTAGCCGCCGAACGGTTTCCGCCGCCCCTCGGGGGGGGCGTGCTGCGCCCCCTGCCCGCTCAGGTGCGTGCGCCGGAACCGCGGGAGTCCTTCAGCAGCGGCGCGAGCCCGGCGAGGGCGGCGCCGGCGCCCAGCGCGGTGACGAGCTGCGCAGCCCCGGCGGGGCCGCCCGCGAAGGCGGAGCCGGCCGCGCCGGCGAGCGGACCGGTCAACACGCCGATGCCGATGACCCACTCGTGGAATCCGCCGCCTTCTCCTTCGCCGCCCGCGCGGTCGAGGGAGGAGTGCAGGGACGCCGAGTAGGCGACGCCCGAGGCTGCGCCCAGGAGGGCCAGCGCGCCGATCGCGGCCGCAGGCGAGGGCGCGAGGAAGGCCGCGGCGAGCGCGGGAGGCGAGAGCGCCAGCGCCGCCGCGACCCAGCCGCGGCGGTACTCCCAGCCGCTCCAGCGCCAGAAGAGCACGAAGACCGCGCCGCGCGCGAACAGATACGTGCTCACGAGCCAGATCGCCAGGCGCGGGCCGAGGCCGAGGCGCTCGCCGACGGTGGGGGCGAGGGCGGCGAAGGCCCCGAAGAGGAAGTAGCCGAGGCCGTTGGCGATGCGGGCCGAGAGCAGGTACCGGGCCCGCGATGCAGACGTGTGGCCGGCCGATCCCGTGCTCGCTCCGGGGTCCTGTCGCTTCGGACCCCCGCGGACTCGACCGTTCGCGACACTGCGTCCCGCAATGACCTGCTCTTCAAGCTCACGGTCTCGTTCGGATCGCGATGGGATCGCGCTCCGGAACGGCGCGGCTGATACTCCTTCTTTGTGCTCCCTTCGGTCCGTCACGGGCGCGCCGGCGGCGCTCGAGAAGGGAGAGAAGAAGGTGTGCGCGGCGAGGAGGGCGAGCATCAGGGCGTGGGCGGCGAGCGGCGCGAAGAAGACCGTGTCGGGGTCGAGCGTGAAGAGCGAGCCGGAGAAGAAAAAGCCGGCGGCGCCCGTGAACGACCAGACGACGTTGTAGAAACCGGCCCGTCGCCCCAGGTCGGTGGTGCCGGGGGACCTCGCGACGGCGGCCTCGAGCGCGGGCCACGTCAGGGCTGTGGCGCCGCTGTACGCCGCGATCGTGCCGTACAGCGCGGCCGCCTGCGGCATTCGCCAGCCGGCCACCAAGGCCAGGCACATCCCCGCCAGGCCGAGCGCGATGGAACGGTCGGGGCCGATGCGATCCGCGAGCCGGCCCCCGGGGCGGGTCGCGAGGACGTAGGCGGCGCCCTGCGCGGCGGCGAGCATGAGGTTCGCCAGGTCGCTGAAGCCGTGGCCGACCCGGGCGTGGAAGAAGACGCCCAGGAAAAAGATGTTGGTGCCGAGGGCGTTGAGCCCCTCGAGCAGGTAGTAGCGCCTCAGCAAATGCGGGGGAGTTGCTCGCCGGGCAGCATGTCGAGAATGCGCGTGCCGGCGGCTGCCGTCTGCAGGAGGACCCTGGCGTCCTCCTCGCGCGCCACCTCGCCGATGATGGCCGCATCTCTTCCGCGCGGGTGTGCGCGCATCGCGGCCAGCAGCGCCGGGGCGTCCCCGGGCGCGGCGACGGCGAGGAGGATGCCCTCGTTGGCTACGTAGAGCGGGTCCAGGCCGAGCAGGTCGCAGGCGCCCGTCACCCCGGGGAGCACGGGGATGTCCGCCTCGCGCACGAGGATCCGCCGCCCGGACTCGAGCGCGAACTCCTTGAGCGTCGTCGCGACGCCGCCGCGCGTCGGGTCGCGCATGACGCGGATGGCCGTCCCGGTCGCGAACATCGCCTCGACCAGGCCGTTGAGCGCCGCCGTGTCGCTGAGGACGGGCGGCTCGAAGGTCAGGCCGTTGCGCTCGGCCATCACCGCGATGCCGTGCGAGCCGCAACGGCCGCTGAGGAGCACGGCATCGCCGGGGCGGATCTGCTGCGCGGAGAGTTCGCGCCCGGGCGCGACCACGCCGATCCCCGCCGTCGTGATGAACAGCCGGTCGCAGGAGCCGCGCCCCACGACCTTCGTGTCGCCGGCGACGATCGCCACGCCCGCCTCGCGCGCCGCCCGCGCCATGGAGTCGACGATCTGCCGCAATTCCCCGAGCGCGAGCCCCTCCTCGAGAACGAAGCCGGCACTGAGGGCCAGCGGGCGCGCGCCGCTGACGGCCAGGTCGTTGACAGTGCCGTTGACCGCCAGATCGCCGATGTCGCCCCCGGGAAAGAAGATGGGCGAGACGACGTAGCCGTCCGTCGTGAAGGCGAGGCGCCCGGGTCCCGCCTCCGCGAGCAGCGCCGCGTCGCCGAAGCCGCTCACGTCGAAGGCCGGCGCCATCACCTCGCGGATGAGCCGGTGCATCATCCGCCCGCCGCTGCCGTGGCCGAGGAGGATGCGTTCGTCGCTCATGGGGCTGCCTGCCCGGCGGCCGCCGTGCCGGTATCGTGGTACTTGTAGTACGCGGCGCAGCTGCCCTCGCTGCTGACCATGCACGCCCCGACCGGCCGCTCGGGCGTGCAGGCCTTCCCGAAGAGGCGGCAGTCCGGCGGCGTCTTGATGCCCTTGAGCACCGCGCCGCACTGGCAGGCCGCGGGTTCGGGGACCTCAGGGCGCTCCAGGCCGAAGCGGCGCAGCGCGTCGCGGTGGGCGAATTGCCCCCGCAGCGCCAGGCCGCTCCCCGGGATGGTCCCGATGCCGCGCCAGTGCGCATCGCAGGGCTCGAAGAAGCGCCCGAGGATCTCGAGCGCCCGCGGGTTGCCCTCCGGCCGGACGACGCGCGTGTACTGGATCTCGACCGCCGGCTTTCCCGCCGCGAGCTGGGCGAGCAGCATCGCCACGCCGGCGAGGATGTCGCGGGCGTCGAAGCCGGTGACGACCGCCGCCTTGCCGAAGCGCTCCGGGAGGAAGGCGTACGGTGCGACACCCGTGACCGTGCAGACGTGCCCGGGCAGGATGAAGCCGTCGACGCGCACCTCACCGGAGCCGAGCAGCGCCGCGAGCGCGGGGGGCACCGTCTTGTGCACGCAGATGATGGAGAAGTTCGCCACGCCGAGCCGTTCGGCCTCCGCGAGCGTCCCCGCGACCAGCGGCGAGGTCGTCTCGAACCCCGTCGCGAAGAAGACGATCTCGCGCGAGGGCTCGCGCCGCGCGAGCGCCAGCGCATCGAGAGGGGAGTAGACGATCCGCACGTCGGCGCCGCCGGCGCGGGCCTCCGCCAGCGACTCGCGCCGGCCCGGCACGCGCATCATGTCGCCGAAGGTCGCCAGCGTGACCGTCCCGCTGCGCGCCAGTTCGATCGCCGCCTCGACATCGGCGGCCGCCGTGACGCACACCGGGCACCCCGGGCCGGAGAGCAGCTGGATCGAGCCGGGGAGGAGCGCCCGGATGCCGTGGCGGAAGATCGCCACCGTGTGGGTGCCGCAGACCTCCATGAGCCGCAGCGGCCGACCGGTGGCGCCGGCGAGAACGGCGATTCCGGAGACGATTTCCTCGACCGTGGCCGCTGGCATGATGGGGAATTATTATAACAGTGCCGTCGCGCCGGGGCATCGACAAGAGCCGAAAGAAATGTATTGCAGAATTACTATCACTTTAATAGATTACCAAACAGATTGCTATTCTAGAAAGGAGGCTGCGTGGGCGGTGGGGCTTTCCGGCGGCTGTCGGTCGTGGTCCGCGCCCTGGTGGGTGGGGAGAAGCTCGACGAGCTGCCGGAAGCCTCCATAACTAGGGAACATCGTTCACTTCTCGGTTTCATTTCGGCAGGGGAAGCGCTCTCTGAGGATGCGCCTGTCGGGGCAAGGAAGGAGGCCTTCCTCTTGTGGCTGCTCCGGTCGGAAGAACTCGCTTGCGACCAGCCACCGCAATCCCAGGACCGAACGTCGTTCCTCCACAGGTTGTTTGCTCGTGAAGATCTTCCCAGGGACTCGGAACGCGGTCCCGGGGGAGGTTCTGCTGTCGCAAGCCGGACGTGAGCGGGCGGTGCGAAGGCTGCCGCGATCGGGGCAATCACCGGGGTAAGGTGCCATGGCGATAGAGCACAAGAAGCACGTCTTCCGCGTCTTTCTCCTCCTCGGCGCGACGGTTGTCGCCGCGCTGATCGGCAGGATCCTGGCAGTGCCGGCGACCTTCGGGACGTACGGCTTCTACCGCGCCGGAAACCTCGGCGAGCAGGCCGCGCGCGAGGTGCGGCACGGCGGCAACGAAGCCTGCGCGGGGTGCCACGCCGAGAAGGCCGCCGAGCACGGCAAGGGCGCTCATCGGCCAGTGCCCTGCGAGGACTGCCACGACGCCCTGGGGACGCACGTCCGCGACGGGAAGCGGTTCTCCGAGATGAAGCGCACGAAGAGCGTCACCAAGCTCTGCGCCCGCTGCCACCGGGACCTCGCGGCGCGTCGGGAGTCCTTCCCGCGGATCAACATCGAAAAGCACGTGGCGGACCAGGGGGCGACGCTCTCGGACACGGTCTGCTTCGACTGCCACAACCCCCACGACCCGAAGCCTTGAGGAGGGCCACGGCGATGACCGACTTCTCGCGAAGGCAGTTCCTGCGCACTGCGGCGCTCGCGGGCGGCGGCTGCGCGGTCTTCCTGCTGCTCGGGGAGCGGCGGGCGGGCAGGGCGTCCGTCCCGCCTGCGTCGCCGGCCGGCGACTACGACTGGACGCAGCACAGCTACGCGTACCTCATCGACACGGTCGCGTGCATCGGCTGCGGCATGTGCGTCAAGGCCTGCAAGGCGGAGAACCGCGTACCGGACGGCTTCTTCCGCACCTGGATCGAGCGCTACGAGATCTCCGAGGACGGCGAGGCCGCCGTCGACTCCCCCGACGGCGGCCTCAACGGCTTCGAGGAGAACGTCAGTCACGTCAAGATCTCCAAGGCGTTCTTCGTGCCGAAGATGTGCAATCACTGCGCCCACTCGCCCTGCGTGCAGGTCTGCCCGGTGGGCGCCAGCTACCGCACGAAGGACGGGGTGGTCCTCGTCGACCAGGAGCGCTGCGTCGGGTGCGGCTACTGCGTCCAGGCCTGCCCCTACAGCTCGCGCTTCATCCCGCACGAGGAGGACACACCCTACCCGCGAACGGCGCAGAAGTGCACGCTCTGCTACCACCGCATCACCAAGGGGCTCAAGCCGGCGTGCGTCGCGGCGTGCCCCGTCGGGGCGCGCCAGCTCGCCGACATGAAGAACCCCTTCGACCCGGTGCGCAAGCGCATCCTGACGGAGCGTGTGCAGGTGCTGCAGCCGGAGCTGCTGACCCAGCCCCAGTGCTACTACCTGGCGCTGGACAAGGAGGTCCGATGATCCCCGAGGTGCTGGGCTACGCGTTCCCGAACGACGTCCACATCCTGTGGTCGCTGATGATCGTGACCTACCCGTACGTCACGGGGCTGGTCGCGGGGGCGTTCATCGTCTCCTCGCTCTACCACGTCTTCGGCCGCAAGGAGCTCTGGCCGATCGGGCGCTTCTCGCTGGTGGCGTCCCTCGCCTTCATGCTCGTGGCGACCTGGCCGCTGCTCAATCACCTCGGGCACCCGGAGCGGGCCTTCAACATCATGATCACGCCCAGCCCCTCCTCGGCAATGGCCGGCTTCGGGCTGGCGTACAACTGGTACCTGATGATCCTCGTGCTCGAGGTCTGGTTCGTCTTCCGCAAGGACATCATCCTGACGGCGCGGCGCAGCCGCGGGCTCAAGCGCTTCCTCTTCTCGGTGCTGGCGCTGCGGACGTACGACATCTCGGAGGAGGCGCTTGCGACGGACCACAAGATCGTCACCGTGCTGGCGGCGATCGGCATCCCCTCGGCGTGCTTCCTGCACGGCTACGTCGGCTTCCTCTTCGGCGCGCTCAAGGCCAACCCCTGGTGGTCGACGCCGCTGATGCCGGTCATCTTCCTGTTCTCGGCCGTGGTCTCGGGCATCGCGGCGATGATCCTCATGTACCTGGCCGCGATGGGCCTCAAGGGGCTTCCGGTCCTGCGCGAGACGGTCGCGACGATGGCGCGCTGGCTCTGGCTCTTCATGATCCTCACGGTGACCCTCGAGCTGCTCGAGATCATCACGCTGTCCTACGAGAGTTCCGAGGCTTGGGTCATCATCCGCCAGCTCCTGACCACGCGGCTCTCCTTCAGCTTCTTCTCGCTGCAGCTGGTCTTCGGCTCGCTCATCCCCTTCATCTTGCTGATGATCGTCGTGCTCATGGGCAGCCAGATGAAGGCGCGGGTGCAGAACATCCTGGCCGGGGCGGCCTCCGCGATCCTCCTCGTCCAGGTCTTCTCGATGCGCTGGAACGTCGTCATCGGCGGCCAGCTCTTCTCGAAGAGCCTGCGCGGCCTGCGCAGCCCGTACCAGCCGGGATTCTTCGAGAAGGAGGGGATCCTGCCGATGCTGCTGATCCTGGTCGCGCCGTTTGTGATCCTCGTCATCTTCGAGCGGGTCCTGCCGATGTTCCGCGCAGTCGAGGAGGCTGCCGCGGCAGGGCGGATCGGCGACGAGGACGCGGGGGGCGCCGGGGCGACGAACTAGCGTCGGGCGGCTTCTGAAGCCGGAGGAGGCAAGGCGTCATGGGCGAGGCAGCGAGTCTCGAGTCGCGGGTACTCGCGCTGGAGGGGCAGATCGAGGAGTTGCGGCGCCGTGTGGGTGCGGTTGAATCGGTCCGGCGTTCGCCCGCACCAGCCACCGCGCCCCCGTGGGCGGCGGCTCCGCCGGAGGTCGAGCGCGGACAGGCCGCTGCACCGGTTGCTGGCGCGGTTGCGGCCGGCTGGTCGGGGTCATCGGTGCTGGCCAAGGTCTCCACGGTCTGCTTCCTGCTCGTCATCGCCCTCGGGCTGCGGACGGTCGCCGACAGCGGCGCGATCAGCCCGACTGCGGGCGCCTTCGCCGGTCTCGGGTATGCGGCCGCGCTGATCGTGGCCGGATGGGTGCTCTACGCGCGGCGCAGCGAGCTGGCGCCCGTCTTCGCGGTGTGCGGTGCGGCGCTGCTCTGCTCCATCGTCGTCGAGACCTACGCGCACTTCGGCTCGCTGCCGGGGACGGCGGCCTACCTTGCCCTCGGCGCGACGGCCCTGGCGATGACCGCGATCGGCGAGCGACACGGCACGCCGCTGCCGGGGACGATCGGCGTGCTCGGGGCAATGTTCTCCGGGATCGCGCTGAGCGTCCCGCACCCCGACTTCGGATCCCTTGCCGCGCTTCTGTTGTTCACGAGCGCACTGGGTGCTGCCGTGTCGCGCCGGCTCAAGGGCGACTGGATCGGGTGGACGGCCTTCCTGCTCTCGGCGGCGGTGCTCGTGGTCTGGGCCGTGCGCATCCGCGTCTCGCTCACGGGCGGTGACCCGGCCGGACCGCTCGCCGGCAGGCAGTGGTTCCCGCCGCTCGTGTGGGCGTACGCCCTCTTCTGGCTTGGCCAGTCCCTCGCGGGGCTGCTGCGTCCGCCGCGGCCGCTGCCCACCGTGCTCTCGCTGGTGCTGCCCTCGCTCGGGGCGGCCGTGGCGTTCCTGGCGGGCTTGCAGGTCGCCGCGGCGGAGGGAGACGCCCGGGCGCACGGCGTGGCCGGGCTGCTGCTGGCCGCGGTGCTCGTGGGCGTCGCCGCCTGGTCCGGCCTGCGCGCGGGCGGCGGCGCGCCCGCGCTCAACGCCTACGCGGTGGCCGCCGTCATCCTCTTCACCCTCGGCTTCTCCGCGGCCAGCGGCTCTCTTCTCGGTGCGCTGCCGCTGCTCTCGGTGACGGCCTTTGGCTTCGCCGTCCTCTCGGTGCGCTGGGAAAGCGGCGGTGCCCGCCTCGTGTCCTATCTGCTGCAGATCTTCGTCGCGCTGGCGCTGGCCGCCATCCTGCTCGGGGGGGGCACGGCGGAGACGCCCGGCATGGCGGCGCTGGCGTCCCTCGTCCTCGCCCTCGTCGCGCTCGGGCACTACCGCTGGTGCCGCCGCCACTCGCCGGCCGCGGCGTCGCTCGTCTTCCGCTTCCTTGGCGCCACCGACCGCTGCTCGCTGGCCCTGCTCACGGCCTCGCTCGCGGGGGGGTTCTTCCTGCTGCGCACGGCGGCCTTCCTGCTGCTCGGCGGCGGCGTGCAGTCGCGCGACGTCTTCCTGAGCGTGCAGTCGCTCGTGATCAACGTCGCCGGCGTGGCGCTCTTTGCGCTGGCGGCGCGCGGCCGCAGCCGCGAGCTTCGCACCCTGGCGGTGCTCGTGACCCTCGTCGGCGCGGCAAAGGTCTTTCTCTACGACCTGATCGCCGTCCACGGCGTCTCGCGGCTGGCGAGCGTCTTCTCGTTCGGCCTGCTGGCCGCCGTGGCATCGGTGGTGCTCGGACGCTGGCAGCGTCGCGAATCCCCATGAGGCGCGCGGTCGGCGTCGCGCCGATCGCAGCCGCGCTCCTGATCAGCGCGCTCGCGACGGCCGCGGACGCCGCGTTCAAGAATGTCGAGGTGGGCGCAAAGGCGCCGCCGTTTGCGCTGCAGGACGCGGACGGGAAGGTGCGGGAGAGCGCGGAGCTGCTGCGCGGCAGCGTTTCGGTCGTGGTGTTCTTCGCGACCTGGAGCCCGCGTTCGCGCGAGATTCTCGAGGATCTCGAGCGGCTGCGCGCTGAGGTCGGGGCGAAGCCCCTTGCCGTGATCGCGATCAACGTCGAGCACCTGGCGATCAGCGGGGCGGACCGCGCCGCCGCCCGGGCGCTTGCGGCGGACGCCCGAAGCTCTGCCACGCTCCTCTTCGACGACGGGCTTGTGGCGTTCGACGCCTACGGCACGATGGCCGTCCCGTCGAGCATGGTGGTCGACGCCGAGGGACGGGTGACCTACGCCCTGGCCGGCTATCCGATGACGATGCGCGCGGAGCTGGCCGACGCCGTGCGCAAGGCCCTCGGGCTCCCGACCTCGGCGGAGCTGCGCCCGGCGCAGGAGTACGTCCCGAAGAACCACGCCCTGATGTACTACAACTTCGGGCGGCGCCTGCTCGAGAAGGGACAGGACGAGAAGGCCGCGGAGCAGTTGCTCGTTGCCGTCGAGCGCGACCCGGAGTTCAAGAAGCCGTACCTCGAGCTGGGCCTGCTCCATGCGCGCCGCGGGGAGACGCAGAAGGCGCGCGAGTACTTCGTCAAGGCCCGGGAGCTGGATCCCAGGGACGCGGAGGCGGCGTACCAGGCGGCGATCTGGAACCTGCGCGCGGGGAGCTTCGAGGACGCCGAGACCATCTTCGAGCAGCTGACCGCGGACTACCCGGACCAGGGAGGCTACGTGCTCGGTCTCGCCCTGACCCGCAAACTTCTCGGTCGCGAGGCGGATTACCAGGCCGGCGTGGCGAAGGCGGCCGGCGTGCGGCCGCCCACGGCGCGCGTGCTCTACCACGTGGGCGCGGTCGCCGAGGCCCACGGCCTGCGCGAACTCGCCGCGGAATACTACCGCCGGTCATTGGAGTTGGCCCTGCGACCCGAGGCAGCCGGGACGCGATGAGCCCGATTTGGCAGCGAAAATCCATCATCGGGTATCGAGGGGGGTGGGGGCGGGGCGAGATTCCTGACGATACTTGACATAATCCAGCGGGAAAGTCATTATACGCGCCTTTGTCGACGCAACGTGGTAGAACATGGGAAGGCACGAAGGGCAGGGGGAGACCGAATGGACGCTGAGCAGCTGAAGTCCCTGGACACCCGGGGGCGATTCTTCAACTACGCCAACAACCCGATTACCATCGCCGGCGCGGTGATCGCGGCGATCTCGGCCGTGATCCTTCTGACCGTCGTCGCGATCAGCGCGATGGGCGGCCACCTCGGCCCCTACTCCGGGATCATGGCCTTCATGATTCTCCCGGGCGTCTTCCTGCTCGGCCTCGTGATCATTCCCGCCGGCATCTGGCTGCGCCGGCGCAGGTTGCTGGCCGCCCACCTCAGCCAGGAGGAGATCAATCGCTTCCCGCAGCTCGACTTCAACGACAACCACCTCCGGCGGGGTGCGCTCATCTTCCTGGCGCTGACCATGGGCAACGCGATCGTCTTCGCGACGGTCAGCTACCTCGGCGTCGAGTTCATGGAATCGCCGAAGTTCTGCGGCACGGTCTGCCACACGGTGATGCGGCCCGAATACACGGCCTACCAGGGATCGCCGCACTCGCGCGTGATGTGCGTGCAGTGCCACATCGGCCCCGGCGCCTCCTGGTTCGTCAAGGCCAAGGTCGACGGGCTGCGCCAGGTCATCGCGACGACGCTGAACACCTTCAGCCGGCCGATCCACTCGCCGATCGCCAAGCTGCGCCCGGCCCGCGAGACCTGCGAGGCCTGCCACTGGCCCTCCAAGCACATCGGCGACAAGCTCTACTCCTTCGTGCGCTTCGCCGAGGACGAGGCGAACACGCCGAGCTACAACGCGATGCTCGTCAAGACCGGCGGCGGCGACCTCGACACCGGGCGGCACGGCGGGATCCACTGGTGGCACATCTACTCCGACAACAAGATCCGCTACATCCAGGGCGACGAGCGCCGCCTCTCGATCGCGTGGGTGGAGCTGACGACGTCGCAGGGCGAGGTGCGCACGTACAGCCGCAAGGGGGAGAAGGCGCCGACGCCGGAGCAGATCAATGAAGCGCGGCAGATGGACTGCATCGACTGCCACAACCGGCCGACGCACCTCTTCCAGCGGCCGAACAAGGCGATGGACGACATGATCGAGCGCCGGCCGGAGCTCGCGAAACTGCCGTTCTACAAGCGCGAGGCGGTGAAGGCGATCACGGCCAAGCACGCGACGCACGACGGCGGGATGCAGGAGGTCAAGCAGGCGATCGTCGACTTCTACGCCAAGGGCTACCCGGCGGCGGCGAAGGACCTCGTCGCGAAGGGCGGCGACGCCGCGGCCGAGGTCTTCGGCAAGATCTCCTTCCCGGAGATGAACACCAACTGGGAGACCCACCCCAGCCACATCGGTCACCCGGACCCGACCACCGACGAGGGTTTTCCGGGGTGCTGGCGCTGCCATGACGACAAGCTGACGACCGCCGACGGCAAGCACACGATCCCGCAGGACTGCGACAACTGCCACACGTTCCTCGTCGAGGCCAGCCCGACGCCGCCGGAGTTCGCCAGCAAGTAGCCTGCCGCCGATTCGGCGCCGAGGAGAGGGCCCCCGCGGGCCCTTTCTTCGTTCCTGGGCGCCGGTTGACAGATCGCGTCGAATACCTTAATGCTAATCTCATGAATGTTCGCGCGACATGCGCCCTGCTCGTCGTCGTCGCCCTGCTCCAGCAGTTTGTGCCGCTCGTGCAAGTGATGCCCGTGATGGAACCCCGGCCGCCCGGCGGCGCTCCCGCCTTCCTCCGCACCCTTGACGTCTGCGACGACGGCGGCGACCGCCGCGTCACCCAGGAACAGCCGATCCTGCCCGCGCAGCCGATGCTCGCGGCCATTCCATCGCGGTGGGAGCTGGGACTCGACGGTCCGTCGCTCGCGCTGCCGGACGGCTTCCCGCGGCTGCCGCTGCGTCCCCCGCGCGCCTAGTCCTTCCCGGTTGCTGCCGATCTTGCGCATTGCCCCTGCGGCCCGATGGCGGGCGGCGGCGCGCACCCGTTGACCAGACTGGTGGGAGGGACTGTGCGATGAAGAGACTCGTCCTTGTTGCGATGATGATGTGGGCGTGGGCCGCCGGCGCCGCCGTGGCTGCCGAGACAGGCGCATCCGGCGCCACCGGCGGCGCGCCGGCCGGCGGAGAGCACGCGGGCTGCGGCTGCGCGGACACCGCTGTCAACCCCGGCTCGATCGAACCGATCTATCACACGCACGCGGCCGGCAGGTGGATGGTGAGCTACCAGTTCATGCGCACCGGGATGGACGGCCTGCGCGACGGGACGTCGGATGTACCGGTCGACGCCGTGAGCCCGATGGGCAGCGAGCCCTACGGCTACATGATGACGCCGACCAAGATGACGATGGACATGCAGATGCTCATGCTCATGTACGGCGCCACCGACCGCCTGACGCTGATGGCGATGGCCAACTACCAGAAGAACAACATGGACATGCTCATGAACATGGGCATGGGCAACAAGCCGCAGGACCCCATGCGCACGGAGGGCGTCGGGGATGTGGAGCTGCGCGCCCTCTGGCTGGCGGCGCACGGCCTGGTGGCCGGCGTCGGCGTGAGCCTGCCCAGCGGCTCGATCGACGAGACGACCACGATGATGCGCATGGACTTCCGCGCTCCCTACGACATGCAGCTTGGTTCCGGCAGCGTGGACCTGCGCCCGTCGTTGACCTGGGCGGGGGCGAGCGGTGACGGCCTCTGGGGCTGGGGCGGGCAGGCCGTCTACACCTGGCGCACCGCCGACAACAAGCACGACTACCGGCTCGGGGACGCCTTCCGGGCCGCGGGCTGGCTCGACCGGGCGCTGGGCCCCGTGCGCGTCTCGGCGCGCCTGGCCTACCTGACCGCGGGGCGCATCCGCGGGGAGGACGCCGGGATCGCGAAGATCCTCGACCCGGAGATGGGGGCGCCGACGCCGGACGCGGACCCCGGCAACTACGGCGGGCAGCGGCTCGACGGGACGCTCGGCGCGAGCGTCGGTTTCGGCGCGTGGCGCTTCGGCGTCGAGGGGGGCGTGCCCCTCTACCAGAACCTCAACGGCCTGCAGCTCAAGACGGAGTGGACGCTGGCCGCGGGGGTGCAGGTCACGCTGTAGCGCCGAGGCGCGCGCGCAGCAGGAAGGCCTGCCCGAGGGAGACGCCGCCGTCGTTCGCGGGCACGCGGGTGTTCGTGTGCCCGCGCAGCCCGCGGGCGGCGAGGCCGCGCTCCACCCCCTCGAGCAGCAGCCGGTTCTGGAACACGCCGCCGCTGAGAACGACGTCCGCGATGCCTGTCGCGCGGTGCAGCTTGCCGACCTGCCCGAGGATCGCCGCGACGACCGTCGCGTGCAGCCGGGCAGAGACGGTCCCGGGGCCGGCGCCGCCCTCCAGGTCCTCGAGCAGGCTCACGATCGCGGCGGAGAAGTCGAGGCGCGCCGGCGCGCCCGCGAGGATCGCGAAGTCGTAGGGCTCGCCGAGACGGCCCCCGGCGGCCGCCTCGAGCCGCATCGCGGCCTCGCCCTCGAAGGTGTTGCGGTCGCAGAGGCCCGCGAGCGCCGCGGCGGCCTCGAACAGCCGTCCGGCGCCTGAGCTCAGGGGCGAGAGCGCGCGATTGGCGCGCAGCCGCAGGACGTTCGCAGCCTCGGCCTCGCCGTGTCGCGCGAGCAGCGCGCGCACGGCGGCGCGCTCCGGCAGCATCCCGCCGCACGCCTCCGCCACGTAGCTCAGGGCCATGCGCCACGGGTGGCGGATCGCCCCCTCGCCGCCGGGAAGCGGCACGGGGAGGAACGACGCGGCGCGCTCGTACGAGCGGGCGTCGGCGATCAGGAACTCCCCGCCCCAGACCGTCCCGTCCGTGCCGTAGCCGGAGCCGTCGAGCGCGACGCCGATGACCGGGCCGGCCAGGCCGGTCTCCGCGAGGACGGAGGCGACGTGCGCCCAGTGGTGCTGGACGCCCCAGCGCTCGAGGCCCTGCTGCTCCAGCGCCCAGCGGGTCGAGAAGTAGCCGGGGTGCAGGTCGTGCGCGATCGCCGCGGGCTCGACGCGGTAGACCGCCTTGAGGTTGGCCAGCGTCTCGAGGAAGTACTCGAGCGTCTCGTGGTTCTCCAGGTCGCCGATGTGCTGGCTGACGAGCGCCGCGCCCGGGGTGGTCAGCGTGAAGGTGTTCTTGACCTCGGCGCCGCAGCCGAGCACGGCCGGCCCGGCGCCGGCGAGCGGGATCGCCCGCGGGACGTAGCCGCGCGCTCGCCGGACGTGGAGCGTTCGCCCCGCGACGCGGCGCACCACCGAGTCGTCGACGCGCATGAAGATGCCGCGGTCGTGGTCGAGAAAGGCGTCGGCGAACTGAGCCAGCGCGCGGTGGGCGGCCTGCTCGTCCCGGACGATGGGCTCCTCGGCCACGTTGCCGCTCGTCATCACCAGGGCGCGGAAGCCCGGGGTCGGGCCGGCCGCGCCGCCGCCGGGGGGCGCGCCGGACGGTGCGCAGAAGAGCAGCCGGTGCAGCGGCGTGTTCGGGAGCATGAAGCCGAGCTCGGCGGAGGCGGGCGCGACAGCCTCGGGGAGGGCGCACTCCGGCCGCCGCGCGAGCAGAACGATGGGCCGCTCGGGCGAGAGCAGCAGCGCCTCCTCCTCGTCGCTCACGACGGCGAAGGAACGGACCGTCTCCGCGTCCGGCGCCATGAGCGCGAAGGCCTTGTTGCTGCGGCGCTTGCGCTCGCGCAGGCGGGCGACGGCGGCGGGGGCGAGGGCGTCGCAGGCGAGCTGGTACCCGCCGAGGCCCTTGAGGGCGAGGATGCCGCCATCGCGCAGCAGCGTCACGGCGGCGCGCAGCGCCTCGCGCCCGCGCGGGGCGTCTCCCATCGCGACAGGCGTCCCCGGCGCGACACGCCGGAAGGTGACGGTCGGCCCGCACGCCGGGCAGGCGTTCGGCTGCGCGTGGAAGCGGCGGTCCGCGGGGTCGGCGTACTCGCGCGCGCACGCGGCGCACAGGGCGAACGGAGCCATCGTCGTGTTGGGCCGGTCGTAGGGAACTCGCAGCGTGATCGAGTAGCGCGGGCCGCAGTTCGTGCAGTTGATGAACGGGTACGCGTGCCGCCGGTCCGCCGGGTTCTCCAGCTCGCGCAGGCAGTCGGGGCAGGTCGCGATGTCCGGCGAGAGGTCGGTCGAAGCGCCGGCCTCGCGGCTGGGAAGGATCAGGAAGTCGGCGTCGCCGCGCGCGGGCACCGCGGACTCGGCGACGGCGGCGATCCGCGCCAGCGGGGGAGGTGCCGCCCGCAGCGCGCCGGCGAACTCAGCGGCGCGCGCGCCCTCGATCTCGATCTCGACGCCGGCGGAGGAGTTGCGCACGAAGCCGGCGAGGCCCAGCTCGCGCGCGAGGCGCCAGACCGTCGGCCGGAAGCCGACGCCCTGGACGACCCCGGTGATCTCTAGGCGGAGGCGCGGAGCCTGCCCTCGAGCCACGCGTACCAGCCTTCCAGCCCCGCGCCGGTGCGCGCCGAGACCTCGAAGACCTGCAGGCCGGGGTTGAGCGCGAGCGCATCGCGGCGGATCTTCTCGAGGCTGACGTCGAGGTGCGGCGCCAGGTCGACCTTGTTCACGAGCAGCGCCTCGCACTCGCGGAACATGCGCGGGTATTTCAGCGGCTTGTCGTCGCCCTCGGTGATGGAGAGCAGCATGACCTTGGCGTCCTCGCCGAGGTCGAACTCCGCAGGGCAGACGAGGTTGCCGACGTTCTCGATCACCAGCAGGTCGATCGCACCCAGCGGCAGCTCGGGGAGGACGGACTGGACCATGTTCGCGTCGAGGTGGCAGCCGCCCGCGGTGTTGATCTGGATCACCGGCACGCCGAGCGCCGCGATCACCTCGGCGTCGTGGGTCCCCTGGATGTCGCCCTCGATCACGCCGAAGCGCATCCGCGCGCCGAGGTCGCGGATCGTGCGCGCCAGCAGCGTGGTCTTGCCGGCGCCGGGGGACGACATCACGTTGACCGTCCTGATCCCCTGCTCGTGCAGCGTGCGGCGGTTCTCGTCGGCGATGCGGGCGTTCGCCTTGAGGATGTTGGTGACGACCTTGACCTTCATGGCTCCCCCTCCAGGTCCAGCACGGCAAGCTCGTCGCCGGTGGTGATGCGGAAGCTCCCGCCGCCGCACAGCGGGCAGGCGAGAACATAGGGCTCCGGGCTGGTGAACTCCCGCCCGCAGTCCTCGCAGCGTCCGCCGATCGGCACCTCCTCGATCGCCAGCGTCGCCCCGGCCGCCGGGGTGCCGGCCTTCGAGCACTCGAAGGCGAAGCGCAGCGCGTCCGGCAGCACCCCGGTGGCCCTGCCCACGCGCAGCCGCACGGTGTCGACCCGCGCAAGGCCTGCCTCCACGGCTGTCGAGCGCACGATGTCGAGCACGGAGAGGGCGATCGAGAGCTCGTGCACGGCGGTTGCGCGGAGGGTGACCGGGGGCTCTCAGCCCGCCGGCTTGGCGGGATCGTCGCCCCAGGCGATGGTGCCGCGCGCAAAGATCTCGCGGAATTCCTCGGGGACCTCGTCCGGGCTCTCGCCGGCGACCCTGGCGGCGTCGATGAGGCGCCCGAAAAATTGCAGGGACTCCTCCGCGGTCTCGCGGTCGACGGTCTGCATCGCGAACCCGGCGTGGACGAGCACGAAGTCGCCGGGCGCGACCTGCTCGGGCAGGAGCATCAGGCTCGCCTCGCGGCGTGCGCCGCAGACGTCGACGACAGCGGTGATGCCGTCAGTGGAGACCACGCGGGACGGTATGGCGAGGCACATGGTGGACGATTATAGCCGAGGGGGTCGGGACTGCCTAGCGCCGAAAAGGGAACGGCCAACCCCGCCCGGGTCAGGGCAGGGGTTGGCCTTCGAACGTTCCAGTTCGCGCTGGGATGTGCTACTTGCCGTATCCGCCGGTCGCCGGCGCGGCCTCCGCAGGGGCGGCAGCCGGAGCCGTCGTGGCGGTCGAATCCGCAGCAGGCGCGGCCGGGGCGGCCGCAGCAGCCGGGGCCTCGGCGGCCGGAGCGGCAGCAGTCGGAGCTGCAGCAGCGTCCGCAGCCGGGGCAGCCGCGGGAGCCGCAGCTTCAGCGGCCGGAGCGGCGGCCGGAGCCGCAGCGGCGTCCGCCGGGGCTGCCGGCGCCGCCTCTTCCGCGAGGGAGAGGCTGGCAGCGGCGAGGAACACGGTGAGGACGGACATCAGGACAGCGAGGAACTGCTTCTTCGTGGCACCCATGTGACCTCCTTTTTCAATTGGCACCCAAATCATTCTTGCGCCAAATACCGGGACTGTCAAGTATTGGCAGACGCGCGTTGAGAGACGACCGGATCAGCGGGAGGGACGTCGTCCGTTTGCCGGCGCAGCCGCGCTCGACTCCGCGCGCAGCGCGCGGCGCGGGACGTTGACCTCGGTCGAGAGCAGGAGCTGCGGCGGCAGGGCCTGCGCGCCGAGGAGCCGCACCTGGATCTCCAGGCCGCGCGCGACGGTCCGCAGCTCGCGGGCCGACAGCGACTCCAGCCCGGCAAGCAACATCTCCGAAGGGACGGCCGGCGGCCGCTTCACCAGGGCCTTCCCCGTCTGCGTCAGGCCGACGTTGACCACGCGACGGTCGCCGTCGAACCGCTCGCGCACCGCGAGCTTCTTCGCCTCGAGGCGGTCGAGGATGCCGACCACCGTCGACGGGTGCAGGTACATGCGGGCGGCGAGTTCGGAGACCCGCACCGGCCCGTGCTCGGAGAGGACCTTCAGGGCCCAGAGCTGCGGGATCGTCAGCCCCTCGATGTGCTTGGCGACCTTGGAGCGGTCGTTGATCGCCTTGAAGACGCGCCGCAGGTTGTCCATGATGCCTTCGATGAGCTTCGCCTGGGCGGCCTCCGGAGACGTCGACTGCGGTTCGGGCACTGAGCGCTCCCCTTTCCTCGGCCCATAATGCACCAGAAGCCTCATGACGGCAACGTGGGGGGCGCGGGCGTTCGACCGACAGTGCCCGCGCGGCGGGGACAGCGTGCGCGCGCCCCGCGCGATCAGAGCCGGGTGCAGACGATCTTCGCCAGCGCGGCGAGCTGGTCCTGCGTGAGGAACGCCTTCCCGCGGTTGGCGAAGTCGTCACCGCTCATCATCCGGAAGGCGGCCGTGCCCTTGCGGAACGCGAGGGCCGTGCCGCCGAGGTACGAGTAGGCCTCATCCCCGACGCCGGCGACGGGGATGAGGTCGGTCGCCGTCGCCTCGAGCGTCGACCGCAGCGTCCCGGCGCCGGTATCGAGTCGCGAGAAGACCAGGACCTTGAGCCCAACCAGCTCGCCGAGACGGCGCCCGCCGAGGTCGCGCCGCTCCCTCTCGGCCTGTTCCTCCTTTTCGGCCGGGCCGGGCACCTTCTCAAAAGTCAGCCGTTCCGCGCGATTGTCGTCCGGCGGGGCGAGGGTGACGCCCTTGAGGCCGATCGTCTCGAAGTCCTCCGTCCGGAGAAGGTTCCCGAGCAACGCGGCGCCGGCCTGCGACGGCGCGGCCGCGACGAGCGCCGCGAGGACGAGTGCCAGCAACACCGCCGCGCGATTCATCCTCAAAACGCCCCCGTCACAACCTTCCCGGCACGCTCGTAACTTGCGAAGATGACACCACTCGGCGTCTGCTCCGAGTGCGTAAGCCTGAACGCCGCCGGAAGGGTCCCTTCGCCGAAGAGACGCTTGCCCATGCCGAGGGTGATGGGGAAGGTCTTGAGCCACAGCTCATCAACCAGGTCCTGTGTGAAGAGCGTTTGGAGGAGCCGGCTGCTGCCGTAGACCTGAAGATCAGGACCTTCCTGCTGCTTCAGCCTCCGTATTCCCTCCGGGACGTCACCTGTGATGAACACGGTGTTGTCCCAGAGCGACTCGGTCTGCCTGTCCGAGACCACGTACTTCGTCGCCGAATTGATGCCCGGCCACCCGCTCTCGTGTGCCGGCCAATACGAGGCGAATATCTCGTAGGTCCGTCTTCCGAGCAGGAGAGCACGCGTCCTGGTCATCTGTTCCTGCATGATGGCGCCAAACCGCTCGTCGGCATACGGCACAACCCAGCCGCCATGGGTGAACCCGCCATCGGTGTCTTCCTGCGGTCCGCCCGGCGCTTGAATGACCCCGTCGAGGGTGACAAATTCGAGGACGATGACTCTTCGCATGGGTGTTTCTCCTGTGTGCGTCAGCCAAGGGGCCCCGGGCAAGCGTGCGTCAACCGCGCCACGCAGTCTCGATTGCGGCGATGTCGATCTTCTTCATCAGCAGCATGGCGTCGAACGCGCGCTTGGCCGCAGCGCGATCGGGGTCGGTGACAGCTCTGGTCAAGGCAATCGGCGTGATCTGCCACGACAATCCCCATTTGTCCTTGCACCAGCCGCACGCGCTCTCCTGCCCGCCATTGTCGATGATCGCGTTCCAGTAACGATCCGTCTCGGCCTGATCGGCGGTGGCGACCTGGAACGAGAATGCCTCACTATGCTTGAACGCGGGTCCGCCATTGAGCCCGATGCAGGGAATTCCCATCACAGTGAACTCGACCAGCAACACATCACCTTTCTTCCCGGAGGGAAAATCTCCCGGGGCGCGGTGCACCGCGCCGACGGACGAATCAGGAAAGGTCTCGGCGTAAAAGTGCGCCGCGGCCTCGGCTGTTCCGTCGTACCACAGGCAAATCGTGTTCTTGGCTGGCTTCATCATGTCGCTTCTCCTCTGCCATGAGTCGCCGAACGCAGCGTGTGGCTCCCTCGCGACCGCGGTTCGCGGGCTATGGGGTATCGCTTGTCTTTGCAGCGGACCAGCAACCTCCCCGGCCTCCGCCACCGGTAATAGTGCCTGACATGGCATTGCCGCTTTCGAGGGTTCCAACGAGGATGTCTCCCAACGATTCGGTGAAGTCCAATGTAATTCCATTCCCTTCGCCCCGCCACCTCCCGGCATTGCTGTCATTGGCGGTGACCGTGCCATCTGCGGATATATGGAGGACGCCGGTGAAGGAATGACCAGTACATCCATAGTCCCGGCGTGCTGCCCAAGTGCCGACAACACGTGCCTCATCGTTGTCATCACCACTTCCCGCGCAGTTCGCAACGCCACAAGTAAGAGCCATGACGAGCAGAAGAAGTCGGATGCTCCTCATTCCCTTCTCCTCTCCCATTGCAACGCCTGGTTGGGCCGTCTTTCAGTCTTATGTACAACACAGATGACACTTCTCCATCTCAACAACTCGATATTGTTGAGAGCCGGCCTTTACTACCCTATTGATATTTGTTGAACTCGTACTTCTCGGCCAGGTTTGCCTTTTCTTCCGGGGACAGAGAAGTGAAGTAGCCTTTCCAACCGGGACAGAAGTTGATATGCCAACGCCAGAGTCGCCCAAGTAGCGATTTGGGGTTGTTGTCATACTTTGCCCGAAAGGCACAGTGTGCACATCTTTGCTCAGCCATTCATACGCTCCCTGATAGAATTGTTCTTCGACTGCCACTGTCGTTGGCCCAACGTAGCGTCTGGCCGCGGGGCGGGATGGCGCGTAGCTGTGCTACGCACAGACCGTGACAGACCGTCGGCTACAAGGCCTGGTTATGCCATCCCCATGATATCGCTTTCGACGCTGAGCATTGGACAGAATTCGTATTGGAGATTTCTAACGAATTGAAGAAAAGAAAAGACAAATCGCGTCCACAACACACAGGACGAAGGAAACGATGGCTGTTTTGTGCCACAATCTCGCTTGTTCCCTTGCGTCCTGGAAATAGTCCTTCAATAGACTTCCGGCTGCCAAGAAGAGAAACATCCACAATCCAAAGAAACTGGCTACGCCGACGAAATCCCGTGCACTCTTTGTCAATCCTCTCACTCCAGAGCACCAGGCTCAATCCGATTGTGAGACGGGTTCAGGACACGTCCACAGGCTAGCCAAACCCCTTAGGAATAGCAAGAATCACACGTCCGGCGACGACTTCGGTGATGGCAGGCATAGTTCTTCTCTTCTTGTGGCATAACGTAGCGTTTAGCCGCGAGACGGGCTGGCGCGGGCTGTGCTCCGCACAGACCGTGACAGACCGGATCGGCTACAACGCCTGGTTAGGGCATATCTTCAATGTCCGTACACTTTTGCCACATGAAGCCCGGGAGTAGCATTAGACCTAGATCGTAGGTTCTTTCATCGATTTGCTGGGCGACAAAGGCACCAAGAAGCGCCCCCACGGCCGTCGTGGCGAAAAGCTCCCATCGATTTGACCACCCAGCCAGGACGGGTTCGGTAAGTTCTTGATGTCGGTAGTCGGCGATCACCTGGAAGTGAGCGCGCGACCACTGCTCGGTGGGTGCATGAATGGAGAAACCGACGAAGGCTGGCTTGATTGCCAAATCGTCTTCGGGATTCGGTGAATCAACGCGCCGGGCAGACGCAAGCAAAGTAGGCCACTGGGCCAGGACGTTTTCGAAGATCATCTTAGGCTCGAGCATTGATATCACATTTCAGCTTAGTGCCCTAACGTAGCGTTTAGCTACCGGCGCGCTTGCGGGCGCCTTGGAACTTGCCTTTGCCTCTGCACACTGAACGGTAGCCCTCTTGCAAGCGTGATCGGTCAGCTACAACGCCTGGTTAGGCGTTCCTCCTCCGTGATTCGGATGGGAATCGTGATGAGCCGTGGTGAGAGGGGAGACGCACATCATGGACGTCGTTACTCTTGATCACGACTTTGAATGACTGGCTTGTCGTAATGTTTCGAATAGTCTGTTCTTGATCCAGAGTTTCGAGACTGATTTCAAGCTCATGACCCAATTCAAGGTTGTGTGTCGTATTCCCTTGAAGGACGACCAATATGGAGTTGTCAGTGATCGCGCTGGCGTAGTTGAGCTCTCGATTGATCTTGTTGACGATGGCTTTCATTATCTGTTCTTTCGCCTAACGTAGCGTTTAGCCGCGGGCCGAGATGGCGCGGGCTGTGCTCCGCACAGACCGTGACAGATCGGATCCGTCGGCTACAACGCCTGGTTAGCTCTCCTTTTCCTCTTCATCTTCCTCGCGACACCTGTAATGCGATAACTCGATGTCCAGACCCGTGGGTGCAGCAGCCCGGATGAATTTTGCGGGCAGGTAATCGGAGTAGGCCGCCCACTCGTCACGCATTTCAATCCCGAAGTCCAGTACCGCGTATTCCACGCCGGGGAATGCTGTCATGGCTTCTAGGGACGCGCCGTGTTCTTCAAGGAATGCCGTTGCGTCTTCAATTTGTCGTTCGAATTCGTCAAGGTCTGCTTGGCTGACGTCAAACGCTGCGCCACTATCCGTGAGTATCTTCTTCTTGACTCCATGTACATCGCCCTTACACCAAGTACGATAGGGCGTGAAGGGTAGCCGCTTGAGCAGAGCACCAACGTCCAACTCTTGGCCACCGACTCTAAGAATGCATGACATGTCTCTTCTTTCTCAGAGCTAACGTAGCGTTCAGCCGCGCGCGTCAGCGCGTCGGCTGCAACGCCTTGTTGGAGTGCTTTCCATCCTTTGTTCTTGCGCTGTCATAGATGAGTTCTTGACCAACCCTCAGCCCATTGGGACCACTCAAGGTATTCTGACGGATGATCTCTTCGGCTTCAGTGGAGTACTTGGTGGATATTCGTTCAACAGTCTCCCCAGACTGCACAACATGGCGCCATGAGACGTGGGCAGCTGACAAGGAAGACAGAGCGTCGGGATTGAAGTCTACGGTATCAATAGATTGTCCAGCTTCTGCATCCTCTTCAGTTTCGAAGATCGACGACGACGTATAGGCCAAGACATATCTCGAGCCGTCCCAGAAGTGAATGGCTCCGGCGTACCCGTCAAATCGCGACTTGTCCTGCTGCATGTGCCATCCCCGAAATATCCGATATCTTCCGTTAAACTTTGGCCCGCCTGTTACGACTTCGGCCCATGTCCCTTCACTATCGAACAGAAGCACGAGCCTATTGTCCCGCATTTCAAACAGATAGTTGTACCTGATCGCCCAGGATCCAGACCCGCCTCCAGGAGAGAATCGATAGACGGGGCTTCCATCACCAATGTCGACCGTCGAGAATTCGGCCCCAGGATCAAGGCTGTACTCGCGAAAGACTATGGATGCCACCTCTTCGGGGTTGACGCATTCAACTTTGCTGAGAACGTACTGGACCTCCTGCGGAGTCACAGAAGACAGGACGAGCGAGTCAGGGCAAAGGAGTCCGACACACACCAAGACCATGACAATCAACGATTGCCTACTCAGTGTCATCGTTCTGCACTCCAACGTAGCGTTTAGCCGCGGGATGGGATGGCGCGGGCTGTGCCCCGCACAGCCCGTGACAGACCGGATCCGTCGGCTACAACGCCTGGTTGGCCATTCCTATTCCCATCGACTTGTCTTCTGCACTCCATTACGACCTCTTCTGGGATTGTTCTTCTTGCTGTCCATACCAGGAGAGGCAAAATCAACAGATCGTCGAGGTGGCCAAGCACTGGAATAAAATCAGGAATCAGATCAATAGGTGAGATGGCATAGGCGATCGCGATGCTGAGAATTATTCGTGAAATCCTTGGGGTGAGCGGATGGCGCATGACAAGCCGGTAGACCTGTATTTCTGTTTTGAATAGAGCAAGGAGTGATCGAGATCTTTCGACGTATTTCATGCGTGCTCGAGACTCCGGTGGTGGTGAAGCAGTTTCAATAGTATTTTTCATTTATTGTTCAGGCCAACGTAGCGTTTAGCCGCGGGCGCGCTTGCCGGCCCGGACTGGAACGCTTCAACTCACCTCAGCACTTGCATCTGAGGGCCGATATGCAAGCGTGATCCGTCGGCTACAACGCCTGGTTCGATGGTCATCCTCTCTTCTTC
>DATDCY010000208.1 GCA_036524115.1 bacterium
GAGCGCACCTGGCGCGGCTCGGCGGTCGAGATGGGCCTCGGCGCCGCCGTCGGGACCGACGGCAGCCTCGTCGTCGTCGGAATTCGCGCGACGTCCTTCGACGACAACGCGTGGCTGACCGGGAACATCCGGAAGCTCGACGGGGCCGGGACGCCGCTCTGGGGCAAGGCGCTCCGCTTCGCCGCCGCCGGCGTCGCCCTGGCGCCCGACGGCGCGATCTACGCAGCCGGCACGCGCGTGACGACGTCGGGGGTGCCGATCGCGGTCCTTGCGAAGATGAAGCCGGACGGCAGCCCGCTCTGGCAGCGCGATCTCCCCCCAGCCGGCGGAAACGGCGCATCCCGGGGACTCGCGGTCGTCGTTGCCCCGGCTGGGAACGTCGTCTGGGTCGGGGGGAGCGAGCGCACCGACACTGGCTGGGACGTGCGCCTCGCCAAGTACACCGCCGCCGGGCAGCATGCCCGGTCGGTCAGGTACCGTCCCCCGTTCGGGACCGAGAGCGCGGCCCTCGGGATCGACCTCGACGGTTCGGGCAACGTGTATGTGGCCGGGGAATCCGACGAGATCGCCCCGGGGTTCGACTATGTCTCGCACAGCCGTTCCCTTGTCGCGAAATTCAGCCGCACCGGCGCCCTTGTCTGGGCGCGGTATCTCCCGGTCGGGCCAGACGGCTACGACGGGGCCAGCGACGTCGCCGTGGGCCCGGGCGACGCGCTGTACGTTGCCGCGGGGCGCGGCGCCGCCGATTACGACGGCGTGCTCTGGAAGCTCGCGGCGCAGACCGGAGCGGTCGGGTGGAGGCGGATCATCGACTCGGGTGCGAACGACAACCTCGTCAGCGTCGCCGTTCGTCCAGGCGCTGGCGACGTCTGTGGCGTCGGCGGGACTGACGATTACGCCTCGGCATTCGTCGTCTGCTACTCGTCGGAAGGCGTCCGGCTGTGGCAGCAGGCCGCGCCGTCTCACGCCCCGGGAATTGCGATCGGGGAGTCTCTCGCGCTCACCGCGGATGGGTCGACCTATGTCACTGGGGCGACGACGACGAGCGCGGCGGCTGCCGGGATCGATCTCTGGGTCGCGCAGTACCGCTGAGAAGCGCCGCCGACGATGAAGTACTACCCGCTGTTCATGGACCTGGCCGGCCGCGAGTGCCTCGTCGTCGGCGCGGGGACGGTCGCGGCGCGCAAAGTGCGCTCGCTCCTCGCCTGCGGGGCGGCCGTGACGGTCGTCGGTGAGCGGCCGGCCGCCGCGTTCCGCGCGCTTGAGCGCCGCGGGGTACGGCTGCGGCCGCGGCGGTTCCGCGCCAGTGACGTCGGCGGGCAGGCGCTTGTCATCGCGGCGACGGACGACCGGTCCGTGAACGCCTCGGTGGCGGCCGCGGCCCGGCGCCGCGGGATCCCCGTCAACGCGGTCGACGACCCGCCGAACTGCACGTTCATCGTGCCCGCCGTCGTGCGGCGCGGCGCCCTGACGGTGGCCGTGTCCACGGGCGGGAAGAGCCCTGCCGTCGCGCGCTTCGTCAAGGAGCGGATCGAGGCGCTGCTCGGGGCGGAGCACGCCGCGCTCGTGCGCCTGCTCGGCGCGCACCGCGAGCGGATGAAGGCGACCGTGCCGGGGCAGAGCGCCCGCGCGAAGGCCTGGAAGAGGATGCTGAATGAAGGCGTGCTGGACTCCCTCCGGAAGCGGGAGCGGGTCGCGGCAACGGAAACCGTGCGCCGGTGTCTGAAGGAAGCGGGGAGGAAGTAGCACATGCACAAGGGCAAGGTCTACATCGTCGGCGCGGGGCCCGGCGACCCGGGGCTGCTGACGCTGCGTGCCGTCGAGCTGCTGCGCGCGGCCGACGTCATCTTCTACGACTATCTCTGCGGCGACGGCTTCATGGCGCACCGCAACCCGGAGGCCGAGTGCGTCTACATCGGCAAGCGCGGCCACCGCCACCACACCCCCCAGGCGCAGATCAACCGGCTGCTCGTCGAGGCGCACCGCGCCGGCAAGTGCGTCGTGCGCCTCAAGGGGGGCGACCCCTTCGTCTTCGGCCGCGGCGGCGAAGAGGCGGAGTTCCTGGCCGAGCACGGCATCCCCTTCGAAGTGGTGCCGGGGGTCACCTCCGCCGTCGCCGCCCCCGCGTACGCCGGCATCCCCGTGACGCACCGCACGTGCGCCGCCTCGGTCGCCTTCGTCACCGGCCACCGCCAGGCCGAGGGCGGGGAGGAAGAGATCCAGGTGCCCGACGCCGACACCCTGGTCTACCTCATGGGCGTCTCGCACATCCGGGCCATCGTCGAGAAGCTGCTGGCCAGCGGCCGGGACGCCCAGACGCCGGCGGCCGTCGTGATGTGGGGGACCCGCCCGACGCAGCGCACGGTGACCGGGACTCTCGCCACGATCGTCGACACCGTGGAGCGCGCCCGCATCCACCCCCCGGCCGTGCTGGTCGTCGGCGAAGTTGTGCGCCTGCGCTGGAAGCTCAACTGGTACGAGCGGGCGCGCGACGGGGAGCCGCCTCCGGGCGACGCGGGCGGGGGGGAGCCCTGAGCGCGGGCACCGAGGGCGGCCGCCCGGGCCTGATGGTCGCCGCCCCCTCGCGGGGCTCGGGCAAGAGCACCGTCACCATCGGCCTCGCGGCGGCGCTGCGCGCCCGCGGCCGCGTGGTGCAGCCCTTCAAGAAGGGGCCGGACTTCATCGACCCGATGTGGCTCTCGGCCGCGGCCGGGCGCGCCTGCCGCAACCTGGACTTCTTCATGATGGGACGCGAGCGCATCGCGGCGACCTTCCCCGCCCGCGCGGCCGGCGCCGACCTGGCCCTCGTCGAGGCGAACCATGGCCTCCACGATGGCCCGGACCCTGCCGGCGCGGACAGCGGCGCGGCGCTGGCGACGCTCCTCGGGCTGCCCGTCGTCCTCGTGGTGAACGCGCAGCGGCTCGGCCGCGGCGTGGCGGCGCTGGTCCAGGGGCAGGTGGCCTTCGACCCGGCCGTCCGCGTCGGTGGGGTGGTGCTCAACCGCGTGCGCGGCGCGCGCCACGAGGGCAAGCTGCGCGACGCGGTGGAGCGCTACTGCCGGGTCGAGGTCCTCGGCGTGCTGCCGGACCTTCCGGAGCTGTCGATTGCCGAGCGTCACCTCGGCCTGACGCCGCTGGCCGAGGCCCCGGAGCTCAACCCGCTGGTGGAGAGCATCGGGCGCGCCGTCGCGCAGCACGTCGATCTCGATCGCATCGAGTCCATGGCGCGGACGGCTGCGGCACCCACGGACGCACGTACCCCCGCAGAGACCCCGTCGCACGACAACCATGTGAAGCGGGTCCGCATCGGCGTCGCGGTGGACCGCGCCTTCTGCTTCTACTACCCCGAGAACCTCGAGGCACTGCTCGCGGCCGGCGCCGAGCTGGTCCCCTTCTCGCCCCTGGACGACCCGCGCCTGCCTCCCGTCGGCGGTCTGTATCTCGGCGGCGGGTTTCCGGAAGTGTTCATGGAGCGGCTCGAGGCCAACGCCGGCATGCGCGAGGACGTCCGCCGCGCCGTGGAGGCGGGGGTCCCCGCGTGGGCGGAGTGCGGCGGGCTGATGTACCTCTCGCGCGGCATCGCCTGGGGCGCGCGCCGCGCCGCCATGGCCGGGGCCCTGCCCTGCGCGGTCTCCATGGACGAGCGGCCCGCAGGCCACGGGTACGTCCTGTTGGAGGAGACCGGCCGCTCGAGCTGGCGGCAGGCCGGCCGGCGGCTGCGCGGGCACGAGTTCCACCACTCGCACCTCGTCGGCCTGGATCCGGGAGCCGTCTTCGCGTACCGGACCCTGCGGGGCGCCGGCGCGGCGCGCGGCTTCGACGGGATCGTGAGGGGCGCCTGCGTCGCCGGCTACACGCACCTGCACGCCGACGGCGCACCCTTCTGGGCGCCGGAGTTCGTGGCGCTGGTGCGGGAGAAGGGCCTCTCGACCTGAGGGCGGACCGTTACCGCGACGCTGCGGGAGGCAGCGAGCGCACCAGCTTCTCGAGGCGCTCGTGGAACCCCGGGTCGCGCAGCGCCGGCACGCCGCGCACGATCTCCAGGATCTTCAGGTCCGGACCGATCACGACGCTCGTCGGCAACTGGCGGACATAGTAGGCGGAACGCACCCGGCGCTCCGGATCGACGAGGATCTTCTGGCCGGTGCTGCAGCGCTTGAGCAGCCCGGCGTAATTGTCGGCCGCGAGCCCCGGGGGGATCTCCTCGCAGACGGTGGGCGCGACGAGGCCGAGCGGCCCGAGCTTCGCCAGCAGCTCCTCGAAGACGTTCACGGTCGTGAAGCAGGTGTCCGTGTAGCAGGACCAGAAGGTCAGGAGGATGGCCCGGCCGGCGAAGTCGCCGAGCCGCACCTGCGCCCCCGTCGTGTCGGGGAGCGTGAAGTCGGGCGCGGTGGCGCCGATTTCGACGGGACTGACGGTCTCGAGCTGGGCGGCGGCGGGGGCTGCCGCGAGGAGCACCGCCGCGGCCAGCGCGGCCGCCCGGCGGCGGGCCGCGAACAGGGACGACCGGCCGCGCACGGACAGGTCCCCTATTTCTTGAAGAGCTTCTCGAGCGCCGCCCGGGCCTCGTTGGCCGGCTGCGTCGCGGGCGCGGCCGGGGCCATCAGGGGCGCCGCCGCCGCCTGGCCCAGCTCCTTGACGACGATCGTCCGGGCCGTGAAGAACGTGCAGCGGTTGGCCGCCCCCTTGCTGCGCACGCGCTCCTTGATCGGCTGGGAGCACTCGAACCGCGCCGCCGTGTCGAAATGGCGGCAGTTGCGGCAGGTGTGCAGGTCGGCGCCGCACTTGGGGCAGCGGCTCTCGAGCTGGATGTCGAAAGCGGTGGAGAGGTCCTGGCCGCACTCCGCGCAGCGCACGGTCTCCTTGTAGGCGGTGATGACGGGGATCCGCCGGCCCTCGGGGGTGAGGCCCTGCGCCGGCGGCCGGGAGGGTCGCTGATCGTGCTCCTGGTAGCCGCGCTGCTTGTACCTGCGGTCGTCGGACATGGGATTCACTCGCACTATACTGCTTCGGCGCCGTCCCTGCAACCCCGTCAGCGCCGGGCAACGGGCGTGACTGGCAACGCACCCTGGCCGGCGCTTCCATGGGGGGGCTCCGCCCCCCTCTGGCGCGGCTGACGCCGCTGTCACCCCCCCCCAAGAAGGCACGGGTGAATGTTCGGTAGCGGCCGCTCAGACGGGGTCAGATGCTAGGAGGACGATGATCCGGCGACTGAGGCGACCTCGTGGTCGCCGCAGGGAGACGGGAGGAGACCGACGCCGCAGATGGCCCCGTATCAGCGGCCGCTCATGCGCGGCCGTCCCCCATGTGGCGGATGTCCTTGCCCTTGACCATGAAGATCACCATCTCCGCGATGTTCGTCGCGTGGTCCGCGATGCGCTCCAGGTTCTTGCCGACGAAGATCAGTCGCGTCGCCCGGGTGATCGTCTTGGGCTCCTCCATCATGAAGGTCAGCAGCTCGCGGAAAATCTGCGAGTTGAGCTGGTCGATGTAGTCGTCCCGGCGGGTGACCGCCGCCGCGAGCTCGGCGTCGCCGCGCAGGAAGGCCTCGAGGGCGTCGACGATCATCCCCTCTGCGGCCTCGGCCATCTTCGGCAGGTCGATGTAGGGCTTGAGCTGCGGCTCCTCGTTGAGCTCGAGCGTGCGCTCGGCGATGTTCACGCACAGATCGCCGATGCGCTCCAGGTCAGTCGAGACCTTGAGCGCAAGCGTGATGAACCGCAGGTCGCTCGCCGCCGGCTGGCGCAGCGCGATGATGTTCAGCGACAGCTCGTCGATCATCACCTCCTGGCGGTTGATCTCGTGGTCGTACTCGATCATCCGCCGCGCGGCGTCCGAGTCGCGCTCGATGAGCGCGCGCATCGTCTCCTTGATCATCCCCACGAGGTTCCCGCCCATCGCGAGGATGCGCTCGCGCAGCTGCTCGAGCTCCTGGTCGTAGCGGCGGCTGATGTGCACCGCGTCCGCGGCGTGGCCCGGCTGCTGTCCCGACGGCGTCTCCATGGTGTCTCTCCTTCGTCCTCCCGGCCCGCCGCTCACCCGAAGCGGCCCGTGATGTAGTCCTCGGTCTGCCGCTCGGCCGGCGCCGTGAACAGCGCCGGCGTGCGATTGTACTCGACGAGGCGGCCGAGGTAGAAGAAGCCGCACTCGTCCGAGATCCGCGCCGCCTGCTGCATGTTGTGCGTCACGATGACGATGGTGTACCGCTGCTTGAGCTCCAGCATCAGCTCCTCGACGCGCATCGTCGAGATCGGGTCGAGCGCCGAGCAGGGCTCGTCCATGAGCAGCACCTCCGGCTCGACCGCGACGAGCCGCGCGATGCACAGCCGCTGCTGCTGCTCGGTCGGCAGCGCCAGGGCGTTCTCGCGCAGGCGGTCCTTGAGCGCCTCCCAGAGGTTCACGGCGCGCAGGCTCTTCTCGACCGCCGCCTCGAGCACCTCGCGCCGGCTCTCGCCGTGCACGCGGGGTCCGTAGGTGACGTTGTCGTGGATCGAGAGCGGGAAGGGGTTGGGACGCTGGAAGACCATGCCGACGCGCTTGCGCAGCAGCACCAGGCTCTGCTCGGGGCGGTAGATGTCCTCGCCGTCGAGGAGCACGCGGCCGGAGACGCGCGCGTTCTCGACGAGGTCGATCATGCGGTCGAACGTCTTGAGCAGCGTCGTCTTGCCGCACCCGGAGGGGCCGATGAAGGCCGTGATCCGGTTGGGCGCGATCGTCAGGGAGACGTCGTGCAGGGCCTGGAAGGCCCCGTACCAGAGGTTGAGCCCCTGGACGTCGAGCTTGCCGCCGCCGTCCATGGCCTACCCGAACCTCCCGGAGATATAGTCGTCGGTGCGCTTGTCGCGCGGCACCGTGAAGATCTGCCGCGCCTCGCCGTACTCGACCAGTTCGCCCATGAGGAAGAAGCCGACCTCGTCGGAGACGCGCGCCGCCTGCTTCGTGTTGTTCGTGACGAGCACGATGCTGTAGCGCGCCTTGAGCTCGGCGAGCGCCTCCTCGACCTTGAGCGTCGAGATCGGGTCGAGGCCCGAGCACGGCTCGTCGAGCAGGATCACCTCCGGGTCGAGCGCGATCGTGCGCGCGATGCACAGCCGCTGCTGCTGCCCCCCGGAGAGGCGCAGCGCCGAGGTGCCGAGCCGGTCCTTGACCTCGTCCCAGAGGATCGCCGCCTTGAGCGCCGATTCCACGATCGCGTCGAGGCGCCCCCGGTCGCGCTCGCCCTTGAGCCGCTGGCCGTAGGCGACGTTCTCGTAGATGCTGCGCGGCAGCGGCACCGGCGTGTCGAAGACCATGCCGACGCGCCGGCGGATGTCGACCGCGTCGAGCCCGCCCGCGTGGATGTCCGCGCCGTCGAGGAGGATGCGGCCTTCCCGCCGCGCCCCGGCGATGAGGTCGGCCATCCGGTTCAGGCACCGCAGGAGCGTGCTCTTGCCGCTGGAGGCGGGACCGACGAGCCCGAGGATGCGGTTGGCCGGCACGTCCAGGGTCACGTCGCGCAGCGCGGCCTGGCCCCCCGGGTAGAAGAAGGAGAGGCGCTCGACGCGCATCTTCGCGCAGGTGGCGGCGCCCGGGCCGCCGGGCGGGGCCGCGGGCAGGGGGCAGGCGGGGAGCGTCACGAGAACCTCCGCACGATGCGGTGCATCAGCCAGTAGGCCGAGACGTTGATCGCCAGGATCGCGATCATGAGCACCGCGGCGGTGCCGTAGGCCATCTCCGCGGAAATCCCCTCGCGCGCGAGGATGTAGAAGTGCACGGCGAGCGTGCGCCCCGAGTCGAGCATCGTCGCCGGCGTCATCAGGCTCGAGCCGGCGGTGAAGATCACCGCGGCGGTCTCGCCGATGCAGCGGCCGAAGCTGAGCATCACCCCGGTCACGATGCCGGGCAGCGCCCCGGGAAGCACGACCCGGGTCACGGTCTGCCAGCGCGTCCCGCCGAGCGAGAAGCTGACCTCGCGCTGGGCCCGCGGCACCGCGAGGATCGCCTCCTCGCTCGTGCGGATGATCGTCGGCAGCACCATGATCGCCAGCGTCAGCCCGCCGGAGAGCACCGACCAGCCCAGCTTCAGGTAGAGCACGAAGGAAACGAAGCCGAAGAGCCCGAGGATGATCGAAGGCACGCCGGCGAGGCACTCGGCGGCGAAGCGGATGATCCGCGTCAGCCGGTTCTCGCGCGTGTACTCCGTGAGGTAGATCGCGGTGCCCACCCCCAGGGGCGTGGCGACGACCAGGGCGACCGCGGAGAGGAAGACCGTGCTGACGATGAAGGGGAAGATGCCCCCGGAGCGACCCATGTCGATCGCGTGCCCCGTGAAGAAGCGCGCCGAGAAGACCGGGAGCCCCTTGAGCAGCAGGTAGCCGATGATGAAGATCAGCACCGAGAGCGTCAGCGCGGTCAGCAGCACGAGCAGGGCCTTGATCAGCCGCTGCGCGAGGTCGGGGTGGATGAGCCGCTTCACCGCCGCGCCCGCCTGCGGGAGGTCGCCGTGGCGATGAGGTTGAGGATCATGATCATCACGAAGAGAATGACCCCGGTCGCGAAGAGCGCCTGCTGGTGCTTGCCCGCGGCGTACCCGAGCTCGAGCGCGATGTTCGAGGTCAGCGTGCGGATCGGGTCCAGCGGCGAGCGCGGCAGGTCCAGCGCGTTGCCGGTGACCATGATCACGGCCATGGTCTCGCCGATCGCGCGCCCCATGCCGAGGACCACGGCCGTGACGATCCCCGAGCGCGCCGCCGGCAGCACCACCTTGTTGACCGTCTGGGCCGTCGTGGCGCCGAGCGCCAGCGATCCCTCGCGGTAGGAGCGCGGCACGGCCTCGAGCGCGTCCATCGAGATGCTGATGACCGTCGGCAGGATCATGACGCCGAGGATCAGCGCGCCGGCCAGCAGCGAGAGCCCCGGCCCGCCGAGCTGCGTGCGGATCAGCGGCACCAGGAAGACGACGCCGAGGAAGCCGTAGACGACCGACGGGATGCCGGCGAGCAGCTCGATCGCCGGCTTGAGCACCCGTCGCACCCGCGGCTTCGAGAACTCGACGAGGAAGATGGCGCAGGAGAGTCCCAGCGGCACGCCGAGCGCCAGCGCCCCTCCGGTGACCAGCAGCGAGCCCACGATCATCGGCAGCAGGCCGAACCGGCCCTTGGTCGGCGCCCAGTCGAGCGAGCCGAGCATCTTGCCCGGCCCGACCTCGAGGATGAACGGCAGCCCCTCCTTGAAGATGAAGAACGTGATGACGAAGAGGATCGCGATCGAGGACACCGCGATCAGCGTCAGCGTCAGTTCGATGGCCTTGCGGCCGCCGCGGTTGGCGCTCACGGCTGCCCCACCGGGACCAGGCCCTCGAGGCCGAGCAGTCGCTGCGCCTCCGGTCCGAGAACGTAGTCGATGAATGCCCGAGCGTTGCCGGCGGGCTCCTCGCGCGTGAGGAAGAGGAACGGCCGGACGACGGCGTAGCGCTTCGCGAGGATCTCGGCGCGCGACGGCAGGACGCCGTCCACGGCCAGGGCCTTCACGCGCCGGTCGACCAGGCCGAGCGAGATGTAGCCGAGGGCGTCGGGGTCGCTGGCGACGATCTCGCGCACCGCGCCGTTGGAGTCCTGCACGAGCGCCCGCGGCGCGATCTGGCGCTTGCCCATGACCATCTCCTCGAACGCCCCGCGCGTGCCCGAGCCCTCCTCGCGGGTGACGAAATGAATTGGGCGGTCGGGCCCGCCGACGGCGCTCCAGCGGCCGACCTCGCCGGTGAAGATCGCGGCTACCTGTTCGCGGGTCAGGCCGGCGACCGGGTTGGCGGCGTTGACGATGATGGCGATGCCGTCGAGCGCGATGGTGACCTGGTGCAGCATCTCCTCGGACTCCTTGAGGTGGCGCGAGGACATGCCGATGGCGGCGGCGCCGGTCTCGGCCGCCCGGATGCCGGCGGTGGACCCGCCGCCCTGGACGTTGATTGCGCAGCCCGGGTGCGTCGCCATGAAGGTCTCCGCGAGCTTCTCGGCAAAGGGCTGCACCGAGGTCGACCCGGCCACGGTCAGGGTTGACGTGGCGCCGTCGGCCGCCGGGCGACATGCTCCGGCGAGCACCAAAAAACCAGCCAAAACAAGCAGGACGGGCCACAGTGGCCCGCGCGTTGCCCGTCGGAGGCGACCGCTCGCTGTCACGACCATGACGCGGGGCGGGATGCTACCATCACCTTCGCGACGTTGTCAAAAGACGCCGCACGCGTCTTGACAGCGCCGGGGGGCGCTCCGAGAATCGTTCCCGACTGGCGCGCACGACCGGCGTGGGATCGGGCCGCGCGCCCTCGGGGCACCGCGTGCCGCACCGGCGGCGAGGAGGGTTGGGAGATGAGTCATCGGACGGGAGTGTTCCTCTGCTGCATCCTCGCCGCGCTGCTCGCGGCCGGCGCCGCGGGCGCGCAGGCGGCCCCGGTGGTCCGGGTGACCCTCGGCCAGGGGAGTGTCTACGGCGAGGGGTGGCCGGCGTTCACGGAGATTGAGGCGACGCTCAGGGACGCGGGCGGCGCCGTCAAGGGCGCGTGCCTGGTGCAGACGGACACCGGCGGCAACTTCCTGTGCTCCTGGGGCCAGTCGTCGTTCGGGATCGCGTCGCTGCTCCCGCCCGCAGTCAACCTGCCCGGTGATTCGCTGAGCGTCGAACAGGGCGGGGCGACCTATGCCAGCGGCCCCTTCCCCGTCGTCCGCATCACCGACCTGGACCCGGCAACCGACCGGGTGGCCGGCACGATCACGCCGCGCCGGGCGACTGCTCGCATCCGCTTCATGCGCTCCCCGCGCCTGACCTCGACCGGCTACGTCATTCCGGCCATTCTCACGGCGTCGGTGACCACCGGCGCCGACGGGGCCTTCGCCGTCGACCTGACCTCGCTGGGGAACGCGATTCGCAACGACCGGCTCTTCGTCTCGCAGGTCCAGGGGCGCTTCGAGATCGGGGTGAACGCCAGCTTCCCGGGGCTGAACGTCCAGAAGGACGGGAGCGCCGGCTTTCTCAGCGGCGTCCCGGACAGCGTCCACACCGTGCGGCTCTTCAGCGCGGCCGGCGCGCTCAAGAGCGTGGCGACGGTCACCGTGGGCGGCGGCGGCGCCGGGCCGGCCGCCCTCGCGCGGGGTGAGGGCGCGACGACGGAGCTGATGGCCATCGGCGTCACCGGCTACTTCTCGTTCAAGGACGCCGCGGGCCGGCCCGTGCGCATCGTCGAGGGGGACCTCATCGCGGTCGGAGCCCCGCTCGCCTTCGGCTTCCGGGTCCCGAAGCTCTCGCCCGGCATGAGCGCGGAGCGCTTCACCGTGCGCACGCTGCCCAACCGCCCGCTCTATTTCTCCGGCCAGATCTTCGCCGGTCCGGGCGTCACGCCGATCTATCTCAGCGCCTACGGGCAGAGCAACTCGACGGGCTACTACCAGTACAACCCGGTCCAGACGATCACGTCATTCAGCTCCTGCTCCTTCTCGATCGTGGTCGACGGCAACTACGTCTCGACCTCGCGGATGCTGGCGCCCTAGGCCGTCGGCCCCCGGGGGCGCAGCCGGCGCCCCCGGCCGAACGGTCGGCTTGACACCACGCGGCGGCGTCGGCGATCATCTGCGACGAGTCCCTCATGGAAATGCCTGCAACCACCGGGGTCTACGTGGCGGCGCTGGCCGTCTGCCTCGCGCTGTCGGCCTTCTTCAACGCCGCCGAGACGTCGCTGCTCTCCCTCGGCAAGGTGCGTCTGCGCCGTCTCAAGGAACGGCATCCGCGCACCGGCGCGCTCATCGAACGGCTCACCGGGAACCCGGACCGGCTCCTGAGCACGCTGCTGATCGGCAACAACCTCGCGAACACGGCCGCCTCGGCGGCGGGCACCGCGCTGGCGATCGAGTTCACGCCCGGGCATCCGGTGCTGGCCGCGACCGTGGCCGTCACCGTCATCCTGCTGCTGGTCGCCGAGGTCACGCCGAAGGTGCTTGCTGCCGCCTACGCCGAACCGGTGGCGCTCGCGGTGGCGCGCCCGCTGGACCTGCTCGCCCGGCTCGCCACCCCGCTCATCAAGGTCCTCGCGGCCGCGCCGCAGCTGCTGCTCTGGGTCTTCGGGGCGCCCCGCGGCGGGGGCGGGGCGACGACCTCCGAGGACATCAAGACCATGGCGGTGCTCGGGCGCGAGGCGGGGATCATCGGGCAGGACGAGCAGGAGATCATCCACGGCGCGGTCGAGTACGGCACCCTCACGGCGCAGCAGGTGATGGTCTCGCGCGTCGACATCCAGAGCCTGGACCTGACCCTGCCGCTCGAGGAGGCGGTGGACCTCGTCCTCGGGAGCGGTCACTCGCGCATCCCGGTGTACCGCGGCACCAAGGACCACATCGACGGGGTGCTGCAGGCGCGTGACTTCCTCGTCGCCTGGCGCCGGGGCGAGGCCGGCAGCGTCGAGCCCTTCGTGCGGCCGCCGCTGCTCATCCCCGAGTCGATGCGCATCAGCGCGCTGCTGCGGGAGTTCAAGGCCCGCGGCGAGCGGATGGCGATCGTCGTCGACGAGTACGGCGGCACCGCGGGGATCGTGACGCTCGAGGACGTCCTCGGCGAGATCGTCGGCGAGGTGGTCGAGGAGGACCGCGACGTGACCCTGCTGGCGACGCGGCGTGACGGCACGGTCACCGTCAGCGGCCAGATCGCGCTCGACGACCTCAACGCGAAGACCGGGCTGGCGCTGCCGGACGAGGAGTACCAGACCCTGAGCGGGTTGCTCGTCAGCCAGCTCGGCCGCGTGCCCTACGCGGGCGAGGAGATCGAGCTGCCGGGCGTGGTCTTCCACGTCCTCGACGCCGATCACCGCCGCATCTACAGGCTCGCGATGAAATTGGAGCGCAAGGAGGGAAGGTAGCCGGAGGTCCCGACCTCCGGGCTCATGTCCGATTCCCCCATCGGTGGGGCCGGGGCTACAACGGATAGGCGCGCTCGGCGATCCTCGCGAGGCACTCCTCGAGCGGGCGGGTCGTGTCCACGCGGACGGCGTCGGGGCCGAACGGCTGAAAGACGAGGCGCATGGCGCGGCGGACTTCCCAGCCCGCGTCCGACGGCCCGGCGTACCCGGGGCGCGAGCGCGAGCTCAGCCGCCGGCGAGCGACGGCATCCGGGCAGCGGCACTCCACCGGCACGAGGATGCCGCCGACCGCGCGCGCCAGCCTGGCGGCGCGCCGGCGCTCCACCGCGCGGGCGAAGCTGGCGTCGAGCACGACGCTGCGGCCGGCGCGCAGCTGGCGTTCGGCTCGCAGGAGCAGTTCGCGATAGGTCAGCGCCGTCAGGGCGGGCCGGTAGATGCCCGCGCCGATCGGCGCAGCGAGCCGGGCCCCCGGCTCGGCGCCTGACAACTCCTTGCGCAGCACGTCGGACGCAAGGACGTCCGCGCCGATGCGCCCCGCGAGGCTCCCGGCGACCGTGCTCTTGCCGCTGCCCGGAAGGCCGCCGACCAGGATCAGGCGCGGTCGCGCGTCGCGGCGCGCCAGCTCGCGGGCCAGGCGAAAGTACCCTGCGGCCCGGCGCGCGGCCGCCCGCTTGCGCGCGGCCGTGATGCCCGGGTCGGCGAGCCGAAGGCTCTCGACCTTCTCGCGGACCACCGCGCGATAGCACGCGTAGAACGGCACGAGCAGGCGCACCTCCCAGTCGCCGGTGCGCCGCAGGTACTCCTTCATCAGCGCGGCCGCCAGGTCGGACCTGCGGTGGTGGAGCAGGTCCATGTAGAGGAAGGCGATGTCCGACGCCACGTCCCCCTGGCGAATGCGGTCGGAGAACTCGATGCAGTCGTAGGCGAGCACCGCGCCCCGACCGATCCAGACGTGCTCCGCGTGCAGGTCGCCGTGCCCGTCGCGGATGCGCCCGCTCCGCGCGCGCCGCTCCAGCAGCGCGCGCCGGCGCTCGAGGAAGTCGTGGTTGTAGTCCCAGACGAGCAGGTAGTCCCCGCCGCTCACGGTGCGGCCGAGGAAGGGGACGGTCTGCCGGAAGTTCTCCTGCAGGTTCTCCTCCAGGACCGCCACGCGCCTCAGGCGGGGCGCTGCCGGAGCGGCCGTCGCGTGGAAGGCGGCGATCCGCCGCGCGACGCGCCGGATCACGGCGGCGGTGGCCGCACGATGCGCCAGCAGCGTCGAGAGAAGACGGTCCGGCGGGAGCCTCCGCATCACCACGGCATGCTCGATCACGCGGCCGGGGGGGGAGAGGGAAAATCCCCCTCGTCCGGGGGCAGATTTCGAATCTGTCCCCTCTGCGTAGATGGGAACAACGTCGAGGTAGACGCCGGGCGCCAGCCGCCGGTTGAGCTCGACCTCCCGCCGGCAGGCGCGGGCCCGCCGCGCAGGCGTCGAGAAGTCGAGGAAGCCGAAGTCCACCGGTTTCTTGAGCTTGTAGACGCGCTCGCCCGCGATGAAGACCCACGACGCGTGCGTCTGGACGAGTTGCACCCGGGCGGGGCGATGCGGGTAGAACGACGGCCGCAGCATCGCCCGCACAAGGGGCGGGAGCGGCGCCGCGGGACGTGCCGGCCTGTGAGCCACGGATTCTCCCTGGCGAGCCTGTTTGTGATAGATTATACAACACACCCCTCGAGGGAGGGCGCAGCCATGACGCTCGTCAAGAAGTCCCAGCCGAAGGAGATCCTCTGCATCGTTTGTGGCAAGCCGGCGACCCAGTCCATCTGCATCACCTGCGAGGCCCGCATCCAGGGGGAGGCCATCGAGAAGAAGACGGAGATCGAGAAGAAGGGCCGCACCGAGGCTGGGCGGCAATAGTTGCACACCACTTCTGCAAAGTTTGCACACATTCCCCGTGCCCGCGATGTGCGCCGGGCCCGTCCGACCGTGTTCTCGACAAAGGAGATTCGCGTCGAGGCTGGCGTCTGCCGTCGAGTCCGGTGTGCATGATGCTCCTGGTTTATCAATGAGTTGACTGACGATGGCCCGCCCAGCAGCGTCCCGCTCCGCCGCCGGCGCATCGCAGCGGCCCGGGGGGTGGAGGATCATGGCACGGGAAGTGCAGGATAACGGGCGGGGGAGGGACAGGGAGATGCGAAAGAGGCTGGGGCACGCTGGCTTCACGATGGTCGAGCTGTCCGTCACCCTCGCGATCATCGGCATCCTGGCGGCGATCGCCGTCCCGTCGTTCGTCAACATGATGCCGCGGTTCAGGCTGGGCACCGCGACGCAGACGCTCTCCAACGAACTGGCGATGGCGCGCATGGCCGCGATCGCCCGCAGCGTCGACGCCGAGGTCGTCATCAACAAGGACACCGAGACGTACACGCTCGCCAGGACCGTCGGCGGCGCGCCGTACTCGCGCACGACCCTCGGCTCGTCGGTGAGCATCGAGAGTTTGACCTTCGGGGACGAGACCGGCGCGGGCACGAATGCGCCCTCGCCGTTCACGCTGCAGCTCAACGCGAACGGGACGACGAACGTCGGGCTCCAGCAGATGGCACTGCGCATCACGCTCGCGACCGACGACGGCGCCCACAAGCGCCGCGTCCTCGTCTGGGCGACCGGCCGCATCCACAGCCAGAAGTGGGCCGGCGGGAACTCCTGGGTCGCGGACTAGACGGCGGGGAGACGACGACGATGGCCAGGACGCGCGTTGCGGGGGGAGCGGCAGGCTTCACGCTCATCGAGGTCATGATCTCCATGTTCTTTCTGGCCTTCATCGTCGGCGAGATGGCGATGATCTCGACCTACGCGCGGCGCTCGACGGCGTTCGCGCAGCGGCTGACGGAGGCCAACATGTTCGCCGAGGCGGTGCTCGAGAAGTCGCGCAATACGGCCTGGAACAACCTCGCCACCCGCTTCAGCGCCCTGGACACCCCGCCGGACCCCATCGTCTTCGACCTGAACAAGGACGGCGTGGTGGAGAGCTACAACGAGACCTGCGTGGCCGGCGGCACGGTGACCACCTGCACCGCCGTCGCCGGCGCGTACACCATCGAGCGGACCGTGACCCAGTACCTGCCCACAGCGGGCGCGGCGTTCACCTCGGCGACGACGGCGGCGGACCTCGGTGTCACGGTGCGCTGGACGGACGCCAAGGGTGTCGCCCAGCAGGTCAGGGTCGCCACGGTGCGGGCGAAATTCTAGGGCCGGGCGCTGTGCAGCGCGGGGAGGATCGCGGCATGGACGTGAGGGGGCGGGAGACGGGCCGGCGGGTGATCCTGGGCTCCGGGGGGTACTCGCTCGTCGAGATGATGATCGCGATCGGCATGGCCGTGGTCGTCGGGGCGGGGCTCTACTTCGTCTTCACCGCGCAGCAGCGCTCCTCGCGCTCGCAGAAGACCTACAACGACCTGCAGACGACCTGCTCGTTTGCGCTGGACACCATCAAGAACGACCTGCTCCTCGCCGGCTACCGCGCGAAGAACGTCACGGAACCGATCAGCGCCGCCGGCGCGACGGCGGTGACCTTCGAGTTCTGGGACGACAGGGCCAGCTTCGAGCCTCCCTACGACGACATCACACAGTTCACCAACCACACGCAGGTCACCTACGGGCTCACGGGCGGCAACCTCACGAAGACGATCCGCCGCTGGCACACCCCGGGCGCGGGCGCCTACGACACCCCGCTGACCTTCACGCTCGCACCGAACGTCTCGGGCCTCGAGTTCCAGTACCTCAAGGAGGACAACCAGCCCTGGACGTCGGCCGAGCCGAAGAACCTCATCCGCAGCGTTCGCGTCTCGCTCCAGTGCCGGGCGGCGCAGCGGGACGCGAACTTCATCACGGCGAACATCGACAAGTTCCAGACGATCTCCCTCACCGCCGAGGTGCGCCCGCGTAACATCGCCGTCTCGGAGAACCCCGAGGACAAGACGCCGCCCGCGGTGCCGCTGAGCCAGCCGGGCTCGATCTTCAAGGCCTGGGACGAGGGGCAGTGCGGCTGCCTGCAGCTGAAGTGGACGCCGAACGCCGACAGCGACATCGCGGGCTACACCGTCTACTACGGCTTTGCCGCGGGGAGCTACATCGGCCGCGCCCGCGTCGTGCACCAGGACGCCGCCTACCAGTACTTCACGCTGCGCAACCTCGCGGCCGCCAACGTCCCCTACTACATCGCGCTCGCCGCCTACGACAAGTCCGGCAACCAGAGCGCCCTGTGCACCCCGATCTCGGCGAACCCGAACCCGAGCGTGCGCACGGAGGCCGGCTCGGGCAGCGACACGACGATAACCCCGCTGCCGCCCGCGGCGCCCGGCGCGCCCTCGGTGGCGACCCCGGCCGACAACCAGCTCCAGGTCAGCTGGACGAAGACCTACTCGGACTGCATGACCGCCCCGGTCTTCGGCTACCGCGTCTACCGCAGCGCAAATCCCACGTTCACCCCCCAGGGGACCGCGGCGGGCCTCGGCAACTGCATCGCCGACGAGCGGACCCTGGGGCCCGACGCGACGAGCTACCTCGACACCGGCGCCGACACGCCGGCGGGGTACCTGGTCGGCTGCGTGCCCTACTACTACAAGATCGCGACGGTCAACTGCGATCCGGCCCAGCTCTCCAACTACACGGACCCGGGGGCCGGGACCACGACGACCTACACCGCGGCCCAGTTCGCCTCGATCAGCGGCTCGCCGACCGACGGCACGCGCACCTCCTCCCCGGTCCTGAACTCCAAGGCCGGGTATCGCCGCATCATCCTCTCGGTCACGAACCCGTCGCGCGCCGCCGGGCAGTTCCCTGACTTCACATTCACGCGGATCTACTTCAGCACCGCCGGCTCCCCGCAGCTCAGCGAGACGCGCGATGCAGAAGGGTACAACGTCGTCACCGACCCGGGCGGCGGCCCGGCGCGCCTGATTCCCGACGGGGGCGGCATCGTCGCCGGCGGCGGCGGCCCGTACACGATCAACTTCGACGACGAGGACTCGGAGATCCCGAACGGGTCGCCGGCGGGGATCGGCAACCCGCAGCTGAACAAGGACGCGACCTACTACTTCCTCGCGGTGGCCTATGACCGCTGCAAGAACCACAGCGAGGACACCGCGGAGGCGCGTTCCACGGCCGAGCAGTGCAGCGACTGTCTCGTCGGCGAGGTGTGCCGCGACGCGCCCCCGCCCGCCATGGACCTGCGCGTCACCCAGGGATGCAACGGGGCGCCCCTGCGCCTGGAGTGGAACTACGACGCGGGCAACTACATCACGAACCCGGACTTCCAGGGCTTCCGCGTGGTGCGCTGCCAGGGCGCCGGCTGCGTGCCGCTGGACCCGGCGCTGGGCGGCGGCGGGACCGTCCTCGGGGGCACCTACCTCTCGCCGGACACCTACCTGCTGGACGACAGCGTCGTGGACGGCCAGATCTACAACTACCGCGTCTACGCGGGCGACTGCTACTACCAGCGCTGGCTCGAGGGTCAGGCGATCGACCCCGCCAACGACCCGACGAACAACGCGGCCTCGACCAGCATCTCGGGCATCGCCCTCGGCTTCTTCGATCGTGCCCACGTCGTCGGCGACCTCGAGACGACGCTGACCGCCGACATTGACTCGGTGCAGAACACGATCCCCGTCGCCTCGACCGTCGGCTGGACGCACCGGCAGATCCAGATCAACTCCGAGGTCATCGAATGCAACGGGGTGACGCCGACCGAGTTCACGGACTGCTGGTGGCGCGGGGCCGAGGGGACGGTGGCCATCTCGCACACCGCGGGCACGCCGGTGCGCAGCTACCCGCCCGCACCCGCGCGCGCGGCCGTGACCGGCGACCTCTCGCTGGTGCCGCCGACGTTCCTCCACAACTTCGTCCTGGTCGGCGCGCGCAACACCTCGGCGGGCCAGCTCCGCCTCACCGAGCTGGAAAGCTCCTGGGAGGACCCGGCCGCCTTCTTCACGCGCCTGCTCTACTACGACCAGGCCGGCACCGCCACGGTCCTGATGGAGGATACCGTCCCGTTCCAGCACGGCTCCTCCGGCAGCATCGCCGTCCTGCAGCCGGTGGACGTCGACCCGCAGCTGGACAACATCCCGCTGAAGCTGACCTTCCTCAAGGCCGACGGGACGGCGGACAGCTCACTGGACCTGCGCGAGGAGCCCATCGACCTGCGCTGGCACTATCGCAACAACGCCACGGGGATCGACACCTGCATGCGCGCGTGGGCGCCGCCGGCGCCCGAGGGCATCATCGCACCGCAGGGCCCCACGATCATGGGCACGACGCAGAGCGCCCCGACGTGGGGGACGGTCGCCTGGCCGGTGCCGGGGCTGCAGAACAACCCCCCGGACGCCGTCGTCGTGCCGAGCGGCTCCTGGAACTTCGTCCAGACGAACGTGCACGACACCTCGGGGACGGGCATCGCGTCGGTGCGCCTCTACTACACGACGACCGACCCCGGCGTCGACGTCGCGCCGGCGGTCAGCGGCGCCTACCCGGGCTGCGACCCCTACACCATGGTCGAGCTGACCAACTGGGCCGGCACCGAGATCTGGTCCGGGTCGTTCCCGGCCTGGCCGATCCAGCCGTCTTCGCTCGACGGCCGGAACGTCTGGTTCTTCGTCGTCGCGGTGGACAACGAGGGGAACTTCGACCGCGAGCCGGAGGTCAACCAGGGCGCCTTCCAGTACTTCCAGCAGCCCGAGGACCCCTGCCTGAACACGCCGCGGGCGCCCGAGCTGACCGGGACGTCGGACGCCTCGAGCGTCAGGCTCGACTGGTCCGGCTCGTGGTGGGGGCCGCCGCCGACCTACTACAACACGAACTGGTCGGTCTGCACCGATCTGGCCGGCTTCCGGGTCTACCACCAGATCGGCCAGCGCTCCTGGAACGAGGTGGCCGGCTCGCCCTTCCCGGCGACGACGCAGAACTACACGAAGACCTTCACGATCGCGGTCGCGACGCTGGCCGGTGCGGTCGGCCTCGCCGACAGCACGCTGCCGGTGAACAGCACCGCCGGCTTCCTCCCGAGCGGCGGGAAGGTCAGGATCGACACCGAAATCATCAACTGCACCGGGGTCACCGTGGACAGCTTCACCGGCTGCACCCGTGCGGTCGACGGGACGACCGCGGCCACCCACGCGCCGGGCGCCGGCGTGACGCAGGACCTGATCGCGCTGTATGCCAACTCCTTCTTCGTCCGCGCCTTCGATACCTGCGGCACGGGGGTGAAATTCTCGGATTCGGCGATCTTCACCGAGGGCTTCTGCTCGCCGCGCTGCCAGATGCAGGTCTGGCCCTCCGGGACGAGCATCCAGCCAGGCGACACGGTCTGGGTCCAGATCCAGGCCTGCGAGAAGGCCGGCAACGGCTCGGCCGACACGATCTACGTGCACACGTGCTCCTCGGTCGAGGGCGATGACTTCGCCCTCACGGAGAGCGGGGACAGCGGCTGGTTCTCGGGGAGCTTCTCGACGCAGCTGGCCAACTCGGCTGGGGGCGGCAACGCGGTCCTGATGGTGCGCGCCGACGACACGATCACGATCGGCGGGTTCGAGTCGGGCCCCAGCGGCTTCGGGAACCTCGACGTCTGCACCGGGCACACCTACAGCTGCGGCGCGGCGCAGACCGTCACGGTCCACACCCTGGGCGCGGACGTCTGCGCGGACGACCACACGCCGCCGGTGCCGAGCGGGGTGAGCACGACGAAGGTCGGCAGCTGCTCGACCGAGTCGGTGCTGCCCAACAACACCAAGCAGCTCACCGTGAGCTGGAGCAAGGTCTCGCCGCCGCCCGGTTGCACGCGGATGTACTACCGCGGCTACCAGTGCGAGACGGCCGGGTGCACGCCCTCGACCCCGATCAACGGCTTCTTCGCCTCGGAAGCGGGCAATTGCCCTGGTGGCACGACCTGCACCAGCAACCAGATCGCGGAGGCCTCCAAGCTCGATTCTAAGGTGTACCGCTTCGCCGTCTCCGCGGTCTGCGAGATCGACAATTGCTCGACGGCGCCGACGATCCGGACGTGGGAGAGCGCCGTGAGCGGCGTCGCCGACGACCCCTGCCCGTGACGCGGACGTGAACGAGGACACGACAATGAAGGCGCACATGGCGACGAAGAAGCGGCAGGGCCTGCGCCCCTCGCCGCTGGCGAACGAGCGCGGGATGCTCCTGGTGATCACGATGGTCATCCTGCTCGTGGTCTCGACGCTGGCGGCGGCGAACCTCATCAACGCCTTCCTCGAGCGCAGCCTCGCGAAGAACCAGAACAACGCGACAGTCGCGCTCAATGCGGCCGACGGCGGCGTCCAGGACGGGCTGACGTGGCTCAACAACGACGTGAACCTGCCGACCATCCCCACGGCGACGAACCCCTGGACGCGCCCCGGCGACCCGGTGACGCGCGCCGGTCTCTCGAGCGGCGCGACCTACACCGTGAACCTCTCGTTCAAGCGGGACGCCGAGGACCAGGACTGCGACGGCCGCACCGACGACATCGTGGTCTTCAACAAGGGGGGGCTGGCCCTCGCCTGTCCCCACGACGGGTACTTTCCATTCCCCGGGGCGTACTTTTCGGGAGCGGCGGGGGACGAGGGCTACCCCGTGATCACGATCAACTCCAAGGGCTACCTCGGGACCCTCGCCAGCAACCGCGGCTACCGTGAGATCGAGATGGACGTCGCGCGCAACAAGCTTCAGGCGCAGGTGGAGGGCGCGTTCACGGCGCGGGCCGGGGTCACGACCTCCGGCTCCGCGCACACCGACGGGCGCAACCACGATCTCACGGGGGGCCTCGTCGGCGGTGGCACCGGGTGCATGGGCGACAAGCCGGGCATCACGTACGACGCCGGACTGGCGCTGACCGAGACCTGTCCCAACGCGAACATCGACGGCAATCCCTGTGTGGCCAACTACGACCCGAGCGCCCACGGCGGCGAGCCCATCAAGAAGACTCCCTGGGGGGTGCTCGGACTCTCGCAGGCTGACTTCGCCTCGATGTTCATCAAGAAGAACAAGCCCTCCCCGCCCTTCGCGCCGAACACGCCGCAGGACCAGCTGGACATGACCGAGTGCTACCCGAAGCAGCAGTACGTCTGGTTCTACAGCGACTTCACGACGCCCGGCAGCAACGTCCAGTACACGACGTCCTCGCCCTGCAACAATTACGGGGGCATCCTGGTGATCCACAACGAGAACTTCGATCCCGATCAATGGGAGGCGCGCTGCTTTGCCGGCTCCACCGACGCCTACTGCAGCGCCGACGCCGACGCCGACGGACGGCCGGACAATGCCCCGGCGGTCTTCAGCATGCAGGGCAACGTCCAGTGGACCGGGATCGTCATCGCGGACCAGGTCGTCAAGGTCACCGGCACGCCGACGATCCTGGGCGGCGTCATTTCGCTCGCATCAGGCGGCGTCATCGAGTCGGACATCACCGGCGACATCGACATCCAGTACAGCTGCGAGGCGATCAGCGGGGCCACCAACCAGGGCTACAAGACCCGCCTCGGCTGGCGCCGGCTGCGGTAGCCGCGGGCGTCAGATTCCTCGGCCCGGGGGGAGCTTCCTCCCGGGCCGCCGTGTTCTTCAGCGTCCGGCGGCAGGCAAGTACGATTTCGTGACGTGGCAGCCGCCGACGCACCGGCCCCCGGCCCCGACCTTGTGGAACTCGAGCTGGAGGCAGGGCACGCCGTTGCAGTCGAGCACGCGCCGGACCAGACGGGGGCCCTCGGTGGCGTGCGGGTCGTGGCAGTTGCGGCAGGTCACGCCGGGCTGGACGCGGGTGCCGACCTCGTTCTTCGAGACCCGGTCGCGCAGGTGCAGGGCATGGAGGTTGCTCTCACCGTCGGCGAAGCCCGTGTCCGCCGCGCGGGAGGGATCGGTGAGCGCCCCCTCGTCGTGGCACTCCCAGCACAGGCCGAAGCGGCCCGGGTCGAACGGCAGGTACTGCTCGAGGGGGTAGGGGCGCACCAGCAGTCCCGGCGCGGCCGCGTCATGCGGCGGGTGGCAGGCGGCGCAGTCCCCTGAACTCACGGGGTCGTGGACCGCCTCCCCTGCGAAGCGCTCGCGCTTGTGGCACTCGAAGCAGAGGGCCGCGCGCGGTTCGCGCAGCAGCCTGGTCTCGCGGGCCGCGTGGGCGCGGTGGCAGCCGAGGCACCCCTTCCCCGCGAGCGCGCCGTGGCGGTACGCACCGCGGCCGACGTCGTCGTGGCACTGGCGGCACGTGTCCGCGGCCGTGCCCTCGATGCGCCAGCCCTTCGCCGGGTCCCCGTGGCAGGCGCCGCAGTCCCGCTCCTCGAAGGGGGGATGGCGCCGCGCGTAGATGAAGCCGGGGGAGTCGCCGCCGTGGGGGTCGTGGCACTCGGTGCAGCGGCTCCCGGCGAGCGCGAAGCCGCCGTGGCCCGCCGCTGCCGCCGCCGCGCGCAGGTCGTGGCAGCGGGAACAGACCCTGTCCTCCGGCCCGAGCAGCACCAGGCGGTTCTCCGGCCCGTGGTCGAGATGGCAGGCGCTGCAGGCGCCCGAGCGTACCGGGTCGTGCGGGCGTCCCTGCGAGAAGCGGCGGACGTCCTTCTCGTGGCAGCCCACGCAGCGGCGGTTGATGCTCTCCTCGAGGGGGGTGGGGTTGGCGAGCGCCCCGCGCGCGCTCCGGAACGCAACGGGGGGCGGAGGCTCGCGCAGCAACTCCTGCACCGCCTGCGGCAGGGCCTCGGCGCCGCGCGAGAAGGCGTAGGACTGGGCGGTGTGGCACCCCGAGAGGCACTGCCCGCCGAGATCGGTGCGCTCGTAGTCCAGCTTCAGGCACGGGATGCCGTCGCAGTCGAGGTCGCGCCGCACGAGCCGGGGGCTGTCCGAGGTGTGGACCTCGTGGCAGGCGCGGCAGGACACCGCGCGGGGCGCCGCCCCCGGGGCGCCGTTGCGCAGGTGGAGGGCGTGGTAGTTGCGCCCGTTCCCCCGGAAGAGCGTCCGCTCGGCGTCGGCCGTGAAGAACGACTCGCGCGCGTGGCACCCCAGGCAGAGAGCCGCGTCGCGCTCGCCACCGGCGGTGCGCCCGAGCGCATAGCGCGCCGTGAGCAGGAAGGGCTCGCGCGAGGCGTGCGGATCGTGGCAGGAGAGGCATTGCCCCTGCCTGACCGGGGCGTGCTGGATGCGCCGAGCGAATTCCTCCCCGCCGTGGCAGCCGAGGCACAGTTCCCTGACCGGCTTCACCAGCCGGCCGTCGTAGCGGTGGCACTGGTCGCAGCGTCCGAAGGCGAGTGGCCGGTGGCGGTTCGGCACCAGCAGGTGCTCCTCGGCCGAACGGTGGGGGTCGTGGCACGACACGCACCGGGCCTTGGGGCCCCGGATCTCGCGGTGAGCCTTCAGGAACGCGCGCTCGCCGGTGTCGTGGCAGCCGTCGCATACGGCGTTGCCGTCGGCGGTGAGCACCAGCCGCTCGTCGGCGCCGTGGTCCGCATGGCAGGCGTCGCATTCATCGTCCTGGAACGGCGGGTGAGTGCTGCGGCTGCCGGCGCCGACGTCCTTCTTGTCGTGGCATTCGAGACACCCATCAGAGGCCCCGACGGGCGGCGGCGCGAGGATGAGCACGAGTGCCGTCAGGAAGGCTGCCGGAGCGGCTGAGCGCAGGCGTCGCAAGGGCATTTCCCCTAGATAGCACACATGGAGTCCGTCCTTCAAGAAGCCGCAGCGCGGGGACGGCGCGTGGACCCTGCCATCGATCGGAGCAGCGCGTCGAGGAAGAAATGTGACTTGCATCACACAGAAAAGTATATATTATGTTAGCAGAGCCGCTGAAAGCGGCATTCATGAAGCACTCCGGGGCGAGGAGGTGGAAACCCATTTTATCCCGGAGGGCATGGGGTCCGGCATGCAATTGAGACAGCCGCGCAAGCCGGTGAGGGCAACCAGAGGGCATTGTACTCAATGTAATCGAGTACGTTCCGGGAGGGATTATGGGCAGCTCATCGAAAAGGGGGTGGAATTCCCCGCGATCTTGGGTAGTGTCCTGCGCACTGGTCTGCCTGTTCGCGGCCGCTGGCATCCTGGGCGGGGCGCAGGCCGGTCTGGCGGCGGGTGACTTTCCCCTGAGGCCGTTGCCCGGGGCCCCTGTCTTCAGCTCGACCCCCGGCCCGTACAAGCTTGCGTATCAGGGCACGGGCACCTTCGACGGGGGGAGCGCCGCGTTGAGCCTGACCCTCGACGGTGCGCCCGTGGGTGCCTACCTGTACCTCGCCGGCACGGACGACAACCGTCCGGGCGGCGATCCGAACGTGCGCGTGGCGATCACGAACGGGAGCGGGACGACCCGCGTCATCAACGTGGTGCCGGTTGTCTACGCCACCCCAACCGTTCCCGCCCAGTACGTCAGCCGGGTCGAGATCACCCGCTACCTCTCCCGGGGGAAGAACACGCTGGCGATCTCGGGGTACGACCTCGAGACCCCGGACGCCGCGTTCGTCTTCGCCGTATTCGACGGCGGCGCCGACGCATCGCTGAAGTACATCCTGGTCCGCGACGGCGCGGACATCGGCTGGTACCCGGAACTGCCGCCGCTCGGGCCTGACAGCGAGGCCGTGAGCTTCCGGTTCGCTCCGGCCGTCACGGGGCGACAGGGGAGCGTGCTGCTGGCAATCACGGACGGCGATTCCGGTCGCGGCGACGAGGTCCTCGGGTTCACCGGGACGGGATTCCCATCCGACCAGCTGACCGACACCGATGCCGACGGGCGCCTCGACATCGTCAACCGCCGGGTGGCGTTGACGGCAGTCGACACCCCGCCGCGGGGGAACGATCCGGCGAACGCCGGGGGGACGCTCGAGGCGAGGCGCGGGGCGTTCAGCCTCGAGGAGGACTGCCTCGGCGAGCCGGTCGCCACCGGCGGGTGCGCGATCGGCCCGAACTTCGGCCTCGTGAGCGGGCGGTACCCGATCCCGCCGGGGCACCGGCACGCGGAATTCCAGATCCAGTCCGAGGACCCGGAAGACGGCGACAGTTTCATGCTGTTCTTCGCCCTCGCCGTGGTGCCGTACAATGAGACGGTCGACCCGCTTCCCGACATCCAGGTGGTCAAGAACGTGACGCCGACGGTGATGCCGGAGCCGGGCGGCCCTGCTGACTTCGAGGTGATCGTCACCATCCCCGTCTGGTCCGAGGAGAGCGTGTGGGTCACCTCGCTCGTCGATGACGTGTTCGGCAACCTCACGGGCAGAGGGACGTGTCTCCTGCCGCGGTCGCTGCCGCGGGGCGGCTCGTACCGCTGCACCTTCACGGCGCCGGTCAGCGGGACCGTGGAGCGGCGCCACCGCGATGTGGTGACCGTCTCCGGCGTGGGGATGATCTCCCGCGCGCCCGTGAGCGCCAGCGACGATGCGATCGTGAACTTCACCCGTGACATGCCCGGCAGGATCATCGTGCAGAAGGTGACGGTGCCCGAGGGGGCGCCGGCGCTGCAGTTCGGCTTCACGGCCAGCTACAACGCGGCCGGGTTCCAGCTGGCCAACGGCCAGAGCAACGACAGCGGGGATCTGGTGGCCGGGACGTACAGCGTCGCCGAGACGATGCCGCTGCCGGCCAACTGGACGCTGGAGTCGGCGGTGTGCGACGACCAGAGCCCGGTGGGTGCGATCTCGCTGCAGGCGGGCGAGACGGTGACGTGCGTCTTCACGAACCGGTACACGCCCACGCCCGGCATCCGCATCGACAAGACGGCCTCGCCCCTCGAGGTCTACCCGGGCGACCCGGTCACGTACACCTACACGGTGACCAACACCGGCAGTGTGGTCCTTGTTGACATCACGGTCACGGACGACCGCATCGCCGGCCAGATTGCGGCGGTTCCCAGGCTCGAGCCAGGAGAGAGCTTCACGGTGACGAGGACCGTTGTGGCACCGGCTTGCGGCCAGGCAGGAACGACATCTACTCCGTGCAGTCAGCTGCCTACGTCACTATTTGGCCCTGTCCCGGAGCCGCATCTCGTGACCTGCTATCTTCGCAACATTGCGACAGTTGAAGCCTACGAGCCAGCGCTGAGGATCATGGCGACGGATTCCGATGACGCCTGTATCAAGATTCTGCCGTTCAGTGCCGTTGGCAACCGCGTCTGGGAGGACCTTGGCAACCTGGGGATCAGAGACGCCGGCGAGCCGGGCATCAGGGGAGTGAGAATATCGCTGCTCAAGGATGGCGTCGTGATAGCGAGAACGGTCACAGACGACCTGGGCCGGTATTCCTTCGAGAACCTCAGGGCCGGTACATACGTTGTCGACCCGGATGACGTTCCGGGATATCGGCTGACGACGGGGAACGACCCGTTGCCGGTGACCCTGCATGTTGGCGAGTACTTTACACTCGCCAATTTCGGCTTCCAGTTGTTGCCCTGACTGGATAGCGGCAACCTGCGCTGCACGGGCCCGGGGGCGGTTAGCCTCCGGGCCCGATGTTCTGCTCCTTAAGTCGTACGGCTGGCGCGCATACACAGAAGCCAGGAGGCGAATCCCACCCTATCCTACCGCTCGCTCAACCGGAACGGGTTGTAGCTGATTCCGACGTCGAAAGTGTCGATTCCCTCCGTCGCCTTGAGCCGGTTCACGGCGAGGTACGTTAGCGGGGTGGCAGCGGCCTCGAAGCCGACCTTGAAGACGTAGTTCGAGACGGCGACCGACCAGAGCAGCGGCCCGGGCAGGACGCCCGCGAACGCCACGAGAACGAAGATCGCGGTGTCGAGCCCCTCGCCCACCAGCGTCGAGCCGATCGTGCGGGTGAAGAGCCAGCGCCCCCCGGTGAGCACCTTCATCCGGGAGAGCACCCAGGAGTTGGAGAATTCACCGGCGAAGTAGGCGAGCAGACTCGCGAGAACGATGCGGGGCGTCTGGCCGAGGATCGCGACATACGCGTCCTGGTTCGGCCAGTCGGCCGCCGGCGGGAGCGCGCCGACGAGCGCGAGCGTCGCCGCCATGAGGCCGGTGGCCGCGAAACCCGCCCAGATCACCCGCCGCGAGCGGCGGTAGCCGTAGACCTCCGTCAGGATGTCCCCGAAGATGTAGCTGGCCGGAAAGAGGATCGTCCCGCCGTCGAACGTGAACGGCCCCAGCACGAGGATCTTCGTCGAGGCGACGTTCGAGATGAGCAGCACGGCCACGAAGGCGGCCAGGACGAGGTCGTAGGCCCTGCCGGCGGGCGCCCCGCATGCCCCGCCGCGATCGCGCACGGTTTCCATAGGCCGCGGATTATGCCACAGGCCGGCCGGCCCCGACGGTTGACAGTGCCGCGAGCGCGCCCCTACAATCCCGCTCCATGGCCGAGCTGCCGATCGTCAAGAAGCTCGAGGAGGAGGTCGCCGCCCTCGACCGGGAGTGCCGCATCACGCTGCCGCGCCTGATCCGCGAGGCGGCGGCGCAGGGCGACATCTCGGACAACGCGGAGTACCGCGCGGCCAAGCAGCGCCAGGAGTTCGTCCAGGCGCGCATCGGCCACCTCAAGCAGCGACTGGCGAGCCTGGCGCTCATCAACCCGGCGAGCATACCGCGCGACCGGGTGGGCTTCGGCACCACGGTGACGCTCGAGGACGCCGACAGCGGCGAGGAGAAGGTCTACCGCATCGTGCACCCCGAGGAGGTCGACGCCGGCCAGGGGATGATCTCGCTGCTCTCGCCGGTCGGGCAGGCGCTGCGCGGCAAGCAGGAGAACGACGAGGTCGTCATCCGCACGCCGACCGCCACGCGCACCTACCTCGTCACCCGCCTCCGCACCCTCCACGACGCCGACGACTAGCAGGCCGCCGCGCCCGGCAGGGGCGTGACCGCGGTCACAGCCTGCGGCCTTGCGCCGGGGCTACCTTCGCAGGCGACAATCACCGTACGGGAGGGGTGTCGCATGCGCGCTGTGGTCGGATGCCTGGCTCTCTTCGCTGTCATGGCGGTCAGTCTCCCGCCGGCCCCGGCGGCCGCCGGTTCCGTCGCGCAGGTCTACTACGTGCCGCTGCCGGAGGACCAGATCCACGTCGCGCTCACGGGCATCTTCCCCGGTCCCGCGGCCTGTGGTGCCAGCCAGGGCCTGGGGGTCGGCGACGCCATCGTGACGTATCTCTCCCTGACGCCGGTGGCCGAGGGGACGGTCATCACCTACGACCACTGGGAGGACGGGTACGAGGCCGACATCGCCCGCCCGTCGCAGGCGAGCACGGAGGTCTGGGGCGACGGCGACCCGGCAAACGGGTCCGCGCCCGGCTTCCCCGACGACCGGATCGGCGCCGGCGGCGTCATCGTGCTGCACAACGAAGTCCCCGCTGCCGGCCGCGGCGCGATCCTCGACTACGACGGCGGCGACAAGCTGGCGGCGAGCCTGCCGATCGCCGTGACGCGCGCGGCGTGGGGGACGGGGACCGGCACCCAGCTGGCGGGCGCGCTGGAGATGCGCGAGCTCAGGCAGTGGGGGCGCCTCTTCCGGGCGCCCGTCGGGCAGGACGTCCCCGGGACGCAGATGTTCCAGCTCACGTCGCTGCTCGTCATGGCCTCGCGCAACGGCACGAGCGTTGCCATCGACGCGAACGCGGACGGGACGCCGGAGACCTTCGCGACCCTCGACGAGGGCCAGAGCTACCAGGTGCCTCGCGGTGTGCTCGCGGGCGCCTCGGTCGCGGCGTCGGCGCCAGTCCAGGCCGCCCTGATCACGGGTGACGTCTGCGCCACCTACCAGTCGCGTTGGTTCTCCCTCGAGCCGGAGGGGCATTGGGGCCCGAGCGCCTGGGCGCCGGTGGGCACGGGCGCCGGTCATCCGACCGCCGTCTACGTCTTCAACCCTGGCCACGCCCCCGTTGCCGTGGTCCGCGAGACGCTCGCCGGGCGCGACGCGGGCGTCGTGGTCGCCCCCCGGTCGGTGCGTGCCTTCGCGGTGCCCGAGGCGTCCGGCGCCCGCTTCGCGTCGGCCGGCGGCGAGCCGATCCTTGCGGTCGGGACCGTCGACGCCGGCGGCAGCGCGTACGAGTGGAGCTTCTCCCTCATCCAGGAGTCGCTCCTCACCCCGCAGGCCCTCGTCGGCTGGGGGGCCGGGCGCGACCCGCTCAGCGACGTCAAGCCCGACGAGAACGGCAGCCCGGTCTGGGTGACGCCCGTCCTTCCCGGAGGGCGCCGCGGCAACGTGTTGGTCTGCGTCGACTACAACGGCGACAATGTCGGCGATCTCGGCGGCGCGGGCTGCCGCTACGACCGGCAGCTCGATCTGCGGACGTTCGAGAGCTTCCGGGTCTACGATCCCGACGGCGACCAGACGGGGATGATCCTCTACGTCTGCGACGACAGCGGCGCGCGCCTCGCCGTCGCCTGGGGACAGGACCCATCGGCGGCTTCCACGCCGCAGCCCGGGCTCGACCTCGGCACCACCGTCCCCCCGCTCCCGGCGATGGCGGCGCTGAAGGAGGTCGAACTGGCGCTGGATGCCGACGGCGACGGGTTGCCTGGTGCCGGCGACACCCTGCGCTACACTATCCGCGTCCGCAATGTCAGCCGCAGGCCGGTCACGAATCTCGTGGTCAGCGACGAGCTGCCCCTGCACACGAACTACGTCGACGGCAGCACGACGGTCGACGCCGGCGGCGGCCCGGTCGCGCTTCCGGACGCGGGGCTCACGCCGTTCCCGCTCGACGAGGGCGGGGCGAGCCTCGGGACCCTTGACGTGGGGGGCGCTGTCGCCGTCGTCTTCCTCGCGGTGATCGACGACCCTCTCCCCGCGGACGTGCGCACGGTTCTCAACGTGGCGGTCGCGCGCAGCGACCTGGACGAGATCGAGGCGCAGGTGGAACTGCCGCTCGCACCCTGGCGGCCGCGCCCGTCCCTCGCGCTTGCCAAGACCGCCGTCGTCGAGACCGTCGGCTCCGCCGGCACCGGCACCATCGGCTACTGGAAGAACCACCCGGAGGCCTGGCCCGTCGAGGCGATCACGGCGGGCGGGCGTTCCTACCCGCGCGACGAGGCGATCCGGCTCATGTCGAGGCCCGGGGGTGGCGACAAGACCTACGATCTGTTCCGCCAGTTCGTGGCGGCGACGCTCAATGGGTTCGTCGGCAACGACACCTCGTGCATCACGGCCGTGCTCGCGGCGGCAGACCGCTGGCTCGCCGCGCATCCGCCCGGGAGCGGCGTGCGGGCGGACGATGCGGCCTGGACGGGGGCCGGGGCGGCGCTGCACGCGACGTTGGACGCCTACAACAACGGACTGCTCTGCGCCCCGCACCGGGACGCCGCGGGCGCGGGCGGGCTGCGGCGGGACGTGGTCTTCACCGTCACCGTGACCAACGACGGCAACGTCGACCTGGACGGCGTCGCCGTGCAGGACGCGGCGATGCCCGCCTGCAGTGCCCTGGTCGGCACGCTGCCGGCATTCGGCGGGAGCGCGATCACCACGTGCCGCGCCGAGGGGGTCGTGGCGGATCTGACCAACGTCGCCCTCGCCGTCGGCACCGCGCCGGACGGCAGCCGCGTCTCGGCCCGGGCGGAGGTCTTCGTGGACCTGCCGGATGGCGCTCCCACCCCCACGCGCGGCGTTCGGACGCTGGCCTTCTGGCGACGGTACCCGGAGCGCTGGCCGGTTCTGAAGGTGGCCCTTGGCGCCGGCGCCATCACCCGCGAGGGGGTCCTCCGCACGCTTGCGGGGTGCGCCCCGGGGGACGTGTCGTGCGCTCTCTACGGCCAACTCGCCGCGGCGCGCCTGAACCTGCTGGCGGGGGCGGCGGCCTCCTGCATCACACGGCCGGTTGCCGCGGCGGACGCCTGGCTCGCGGCGCATCCGCCGGGTGGCGGTACCCGCGCGTCGAGCGTCGCCTGGCGTACCGGCGGGAGGCGGCAGTACGATCTGCTGCGCCGCTACAACGAGGGCGGGCTCTGCGCGCCGCCGGCGTCCCCCTGATCCCGCGGGGTACCCGGGCGTAATGGAGCGTTCGGGCGCATCCCGACGAGGTGGCGGCGAGCGGGTGCAGCGGGGAGGTCGCGGATTCGTGACGCCGCGACCACCGTCGCTTCGATCGGCCGCCAAAGACCCTCTTTCCGCGCACCACCTTCCCGTCGCAGCAGTGTTGCTGTGGTCGGATGTACGTGCTTGGGTGCCCGAGTCGGCAGGAGCGTCCTGGTGCGTCCCTGCGAGGCAGCGACAAGCCCGCGCGGAGGCGGGCTGGTGCCCGCCGCACAAGCGAGGCGAGGAGCAACGCGGCAGGGGCGCGGCAGGGCCTCCTGCCGCCCCGGGCTACGAGAACAAGGGCGAGAAGACGAGGAAGAGGCTGAGGAGAACGAGGAGCGCCACGCACGCGATCCCGGCGACGTTGGCCCACCGGCCATTGGCGTACGTGCCCATCAGGTCCCGGTCGTTCACGAGCACGAGCATGAAGATGAGGATGAACGGCAGCACGAGCCCGTTGAGCACCTGCGAGAGGAACATGATCTTGATCAGCGGCATCCCGGGGAGCAGGATCGCGCCGGCGGCAAAGAGGATGATCAGCGAGTAGAGGCCGTAGAACTGCGGCGCCTCGGCGAACTTCCTGTCGACGCCGACCTCCCAGCCCATCCCCTCGCAGACCGTGTACGCCGTCGACAGCGGCAGGATCGAGGCCGCGAAGAGGCTCGCGTTGAGCAGGCCGAGGGCGAAGAGGTAGGCGTTGTACTTCCCCGCGATCGGCGCCAGCGCGAGCGCCGCGTCCTTGGCCGTCTCGATGCGGACGTTGCCGCGGTAGAGCGTCTCGGCGCAGGTGACGATGATGAAGAAGGCGACGACGGTGACCATCACCGACCCGAGGATCACGTCCCAGCGCGAGTAGCGGTACTCCTCGATCCGCACGCCCTTTTCCACGATCGACGCCTGCTGGTAGAACTGCATCCAGGGGGCGATCGTCGTGCCGACCAGGGCCGTGAGCATGACGAGGTACTCGGTGGAGAGCGTCCCCTGCGGCCGCACGACCTCGCGCAGCAGGCTCGGCCAGTGCGGCGCGACCTTGACCCCGGCGACGATGTAGGCGATGTAGAAGACGCAGGCGCCGAGGAAGATCTTCTCGACGCGGCTGTACGTCCCCTTGACGACGACCCACCAGACGAAGAAGGCCGCGATGGGCACCGCGAGCGCGCGGCCGATGCCGAAGATCTCCATCGCGGAGGCGATCCCGGCGAACTCCGCGACCGCGTTGCCGAAGTTGGTCACCACGAGACAGAGCATGAGGTAGAACGTGACCCGCACGCCGAAGCGCTCGCGGATCAGGTCGGCGAGCCCCTGGCCGGTGACCACGCCGAGCCGCGAGGTCATCTCCTGCACCAGGACGAGCGCGATGGCGATCGGCACCAGCGACCAGAGCAGTGTCTGCCCGAAGTGCGCGCCCGCGAGCGAATACGTCGTGATGCCGCCGGCGTCGTTGTCGACGTTGGCCGTGATGATCCCCGGGCCGACCACCGAGAGGAAGATGAGCAGCCCCTTCCAGCGGGCCTGCAGCCAGGAGCGCGCGGCCGCCGGCCGGGGGAGGACGGTTCGCGGCGCGCTCACCGGGCCAGCTCCGGCGCCACGTCCTCGAGGACGTCGTCGACGGTGATGATGCCCTTCATGACGCCCTCGCCGTCGACGACGGGCAGGGCGCGGAAGCGGTACTTCGCGAACAGTTCGGCCGCCTCGCCCTTGTGCTCGTCCACCGTCACCGAGACGACGCGCGTGCTCATCAGCTCGTCGAGGCGCCGCTCCGGGCTGGCGACGATGAGGCCGCGCAGCGTGACGACCCCCACCAGGTGGCCGAGCTCGTCGAGGACGTAGAGGTAGTAGATGCTCTCGGCGTCGCGCGCCTCCTGGCGCAGCACGGCGATCGTCTGGTCGACCGTGTAGCCCGTCTTGAGCGCGATGAAGTCCGTGGTCATGAGCGAGCCGGCGGTGTCCTCCTCGTGCGCCAGCAGCTCGCGCACCTCAACCGAGCGCTCGGCCTCCATGCCCTCGAGGATGGTCTCGGCCTTCTCCTCCTCCAGCTCGCTGAGCAGGTCCGCGGCCTCGTCGGCGGCCATCTCCTCGACGACGCGCGTCGCGCGCTCCTCGCCCATCCCCTCGATGAGGTCGACCTGCGTCTCGGTGTCCATCTGCTCGAGGGCGTCGGCGGCGACCTCGGGGCCGAGGGCCTCGAGGACGGCCTGCTGCTTGTGCATGTCGAGGTCCTCGAGGATCTCGGCCAGCTCCGCCGGGTGCAACCCGGCCAGCGGCTGGCGCTTCTCGGAGAGGCGCAGCACCTGTCGGGCGCCGTCGCGGTGGAAGTGCCCGAGCGGCTGCACGTACTTCCAGGCGATGAGGTGCTCCTGCAGGCGGTAGTCGAAGAGCGCGCCCGCCAGCGCGTTCACCGCGGGGAGCCACCCGAGACGCCGGAAGAGGCCGCTGGCACCGACGTCGACGTGGATCAGCCGCAGGTCGTTGTCCATGCGCAGCAGGTGCAGGTCGTTGACGCGCACGACGCGCGCCCCGAAGGTGTCGATGATCTGGCGGTCGAGGACGTGCCGGCGCGCGTGCAGGGCGCCCTCGGGAGGTGCCGCGCCGGAGGCGGCCGCGCCGGCCGCGACGACGATCTCGCCCTTGAGGGAGGTGACGCTCCACCAGGGCACGTAAAACGGCGGCCTGCGGCCGCGGCGCACCATCATCCCGACCACCGGGGGGTAGAGCTCCTCGGCGTTCGCGATCAGGTCGACGGGCCGGCCGAGCACCTGGCCGTCGCCGGCGTCCCGCACCCGCATCGCGAACAGCTCGGTGAGATAGACGAACACTTCTCGCGCCTCCCGTTTCGCGCCGATTATGGCCAACCGCCGGGCGAACGCAAGGCAATTCGACCGCGGCGCACCGCCCCGAACGCGAGACGCACGCCGCCGGGCCGCGGCCCGCTTGCGCGCGGGGGTGCCGGCGCGCGAGAATGTCGCGGGCGGATGGCCGCGGCCATCCTTCACGAGGAGGAGACACATGCCACTGACGCGGCTGACATCGGGGCAGGGCAGAACTTTCGCGACATCGGTCATCGCGGCGGCGCTCGCGTCTCTGGCGCTTCTCGCGGTCGCCGCGCCGGCCGGTGCAGCGGACCTGGGCCTGCGACTCGGCTACTACGCGGGAAAGGATGCCGACGAGCCGGTCCCCGTGATCGGCGCCTACGGCCGCGTGGACGTCCCCGGGCCGGTCAACCTCGAACTCTCGGCGGACTACCGGAGCGAGTCGTTGCTCGACGGCGCGCTGGAGGCGAAGGTGGTGCCGGTGCGGGCCTCCGCGGTCCTGAACCCGTTCCCCGTCGTCGGTCCCTACCTGCTGGCGGGCGTCGGCGCGGACTTCACGTCGATCAGCTTCCACCAGAGGCTGGCGGCGCAAGGCGACGAGTCGGCCCTGGCGCTCGAGCTGCACGCTGGCGGCGGTCTCGAGTTGAGCCTCGGCCTGGTGAGCGTCGCCGCCGAGCTGCGCTACTGCGCGGTGGAGCGCGTCTCGAACGACCCGGTCGAGGCCGCCCTCGGGCACGCCTACGACCCGAGCGGCTGGTACGCCTCCCTTTCCGCCGCCATATCATTCTAGCGCCGGGCTTCCGGAGGCCCTTTTCCGCCCTGGCGGCGTCGGCCGCTCGCTCCGCTCGTGCGGCGACCACCAGGTCGCCTCCTCGCGAGCTTGCGGCCTTCCTTGCCAGGACGAAAAATGGCGCTCCGGCAGCGCCGGCGCAGCCAGGGCTCTTCCAGGATGGAGATCTTGTCCAAGCTGCACGGCCGGGCGCCGAGAAGGGTCCAGATGCAAGGCGCGCGACGAACCGGCGACTGAGGTGGCCTTGTGGCCACCGCAGGGAGGCGGGAGGCGCGCAACGCCGCAGATGGGCCCTTATCGGCGCCCGGCTACGGAGGGCACTGCGCGCAGATCGACGTGAAGAGGTTCGTCGACAGGTAGCGGTCGCCGCGGTCGGGGATCAGCACGACCACGGTGCCGGCCGTCATGTCGCGGGCGACCTCGAGCGCGCCGACGACCGCCGCCCCGCTGGACATGCCGACGAAGAGCCCCTCTTCCTGCGCGAGCCGGCGCGTCATCGCGAACGCGTCCTCGTCGCGCACCGTGAGCTTGCGGTCGAGTTCCCCGGGCCGGTAGATCGCCGGCACGATCGACTCCTCCATGTTCTTGAGTCCCTGGATCTTGTGCCCGACGGTCGGCTCGATGGCGACGATCTGCGTCGCGGGCCGGTGCTCCTTGAGACGCCGGCCGACGCCCATCACGGTGCCCGTCGTCCCGAGCCCCGCGACGAAGGCGTCCACCTCGCCGCGCGCCTGTTCCCAGATCTCGCGCCCGGTGTGGCGGTAGTGCGCGAGGATGTTCGCCGGGTTCTTGAACTGGTCGGGGAGGAAGTAGGTCTCGGGGTCCGCCTCGTAGATGCGCTCGGCCATCCGGATCGCGCCGTCCGTGCCGAGGCAGCCCTCGGTGAGAACCAGCTCGGCGCCGAAGGCCTCGAGGGTGCGCCGCCGCTCCAGGCTCACGCACTCGGGCATCGTCAGCTTGACCGGCACGCCGAGCGCGGCCCCGACCATCGCGAGCCCGATGCCGGTGTTGCCGGATGTCGCCTCCAGGATCGTCTTGCCGGGTCGCAGCGCCCCGCGCTCGAGCCCGTCCCGCACCATCTCCAGCGCGATGCGGTCCTTGACCGAGCCGCCGGGGTTGGCGCCCTCGAGCTTGGCGAGCAGGCGCACCCGGGAGCCGGCGTTGACGCGGGTCAGCTCGACGAGGGGGGTGTTGCCGATGGAATCGAGAACGCTCACGGTCCCTCCGGGGTCAGGCCGCGTCGCGCCTTGCCAAGGCGGCGGCGGCACACCTATAATCCGTGAAAACCGGCGCCGGGACGGCGGTCCCGGACGAAAGGAGCGGCAAGGCATGCGTAGACGGAGGCTCGACCAGCGCGGTGCGGGAGGCATCGGCTGCCTGTTCATCATCGCGGTGGCGGCCGCCGGGATCTACGCCGGCCTCGAGCTCGGCCTGCCGGAGCTGCGCAATCGTTCCTTCGAGGACCGGCTGAACGAGTCCTACTCCTTCTTCGCGCGCCAGTCCGACAAGTACATCCGCGAGCGCATCATCCAGATCGCCTCGGAGTTCCATATCGACCTCAAGCCCGAGCAGGTGAACGTCGTGATCGAGGGCGACCACCTGACCATCGACATCGACTATCAGAAGATCGCCGACCTCAAGTTCGAGCAGAAGGTCCTCGCCTACCACATCCACCGCTCCGGCCCCTACTAGGACGTCGATAAGGGCCCGCCTGCGGCGTCGGTCTTCGCCCTTCGTCACTGCGGCGTACTGCTCGTACGCCTCATTCCTCAGGGCTCGTCCTCCTTGCATCCGGACCCTTCTCGACGCCCTAGTGTGCTTCGTCCCAGGGCTCAGAGCCCCATGTCCACGTCGGCGGGCTTCCAGGTCAGCACGACCGTGCGCTGCCTGCCCTTGCCGAGCTTCACGCCCTTGGCCGTCCGGGTCGCCCCGTCCTGCACCGCGGTGATGTCGTAGGTGCCGGGGGGCACGTCCACGACCAGCCACGGGCCGTGCTCCGCGCGGCCGCGGAAGACGGTCTTGCCGCCCGTGGCGATCGTCACGTCGGCGTTGCAGAGCAGGTTGCCGGCGTCCGTCCGGAAGACGACCTTCAACGGGTAGAGCTGCGGGACCTGCTTGCGCTCCTCGACGCCGACACCGGCGCTGTAGTAACGGACGGACTCGTACTGCTGGACGGGAACGGGAAGCTCCGCGGCCGCGGCGGCGGCCACCGCGGGCACGCCGGCGACCAGCGCGACGAGCGCTGCACCCAGGCTCCTCTTCATGGCTGACGGCCCCCTTTCGCTGCAGTTGCGCACTCCGGTCCGCCGAATATACCCGAGGAGGCCGCTATTCTCAATGAACGCGCTCGAAGAGCGCCACCGTCTCGACGTGCGCCGTCTGCGGGAACAGGTCCAGGGCGCGCGCGGCCGCGAGACGGTGGCCGCCCGCGGCGAGCACGGCCGCGTCGCGGGCGAGCGTCGCCGGGTCGCAGGAGACGACGACGACGCGGGCGGGGCCGAGGGCCGCGAGCGC
>DATDCY010000209.1 GCA_036524115.1 bacterium
CGCTTCGCGAGCAGGCGCACGTCGCGGACGGTCATCCAGCGGTCGACGGCCTTGCACATGTCGTAGACGGTCAGCCCCGCGACGGCTGCGGCGGTCATGGCCTCCATCTCGACCCCCGTCTGGCCGATGCAGCGCGCCACCGCGAGGATGCGCAGCGCCGTCTTGCCGTCCCCATCGGGGGCGGCCTGGAAGGTCAGGTCGACCTGCGAGAGCAGCAGCGGGTGGCAGAGCGGGATGACGTCCGGCGTGCGCTTGCCGGCCATGATCCCCGCCAGGCGCGCGGCCGAGAGGACGTCGCCCTTGGGGATCTCCTTGGCGGCCACGAGCGCCCACGTCGCCTCGTCCATGACGACCGTGGCCTCGGCGACCGCCTCGCGCTGCGTCTCGGGCTTCCCGCCGATGTCCACCATGCGGGCGTTCCCGTGGGCGTCGAGGTGGCTGAGTCCCGCCGCGGGCGGCGGCGTCTTCGCCGGCGCCTTCGCCCGGGACCGCGTCGGAGACTTCGTCGCGCTCTTCGCTGCACGCTTCTTCATGGGTGCGCCTCCAGCCAGACGGCCCCGTCCGGGGCGTGCTCCTTCTTCCAGATCGGCACCGACTTCTTCAGCTCGTCGATGCACCACGAGCAACCGTCGAAGGCGGCCGCGCGGTGCTCCGCCGCCGCCGCGATGAGCACGATCTGCTCCCCCGGCTCCAGCTCGCCGAAGCGGTGGACGACGACGAGGTCGATCAGGCCGAAGCGCTCGATCGCGGCCGCGCGCAGCTCGGCGAGCTTCGTCTCCGCCATCCCCGCGAAGTGCTCGAAGAGGATCTTCGTCACCGCGTGCCCCTGCGAGAAGTCGCGCACGAGCCCGACGAAGACCACGACCCCGCCGACGCGCCGGGTGCCGCCGGTGACGCGCGCGAGCTCCGCGGCGACGTCGATCGGCCCGCGCTGGACCCGCGCCCGCCCGTCGCTCCCCGGCATCGCCCCCGCGCCCCCCATCCGCGTCCCCTACCCGCCCGACACCGGCGGGAAGAACGCCACCTCGTCGCCGTCGCGCAGCGCCGTCGCCGCCGTCGCATACTCGTGGTTCACCGCCACGAGCAGCGCCCCGGAGCGCAGCGCCTCGCCGAGCGCCGGCGCCCGGGCGGCGAGATGCTCGCGCAGCCGCCCGACGTCCGGCGCCGGGCCGTCCCACGCGACCACCTCCGCGTCGACGCCGGCGCGCTCGCGCAGCAGCGCGAAGTAGCGGACGGTCAGCCTCACCGGCTGACCCCGGCCTCGAACATCGCCCGGCGGACGCGCTCGAGGCCTTCCTGGTTGTCGGCCTTCTCGAAGGCCCGGTACGCGAACCAGAGCATCCCCGCCGCGAGGGCGGTCTGCCCGAGCGCCACCCACTCGGCCGGCGACGGCGCCTTGCCGAGCGCCTTGAGCGCCGCCTCGTAGGCGAAGGCGTCGCCGGCCGCGTTCGCCGCCGCCGCGACCTGCCCGATGCCCTCCGTGTCGCCCCCCTTGACGAAGGACTCCAGGGCCTCCTCGAGCAGGCCGGCGCCGAGCAGCGCCCTGCCCTGCGTCCGCAGGGCCCCCGCGTTGGCCTGGGCGGCGTAGATCAGGCCCCTCTTCTCGAAAAATCCCGGCACTGCCATGCTGGTGCTTCCTCCCCGCGCGTCCCGCGGCCGGCTCGCTCGCCGTCCGCGCCCGCGCCCTTACGATAGCACACCGCTCACTGCAGGTGCCGCAGCGCCGCGTCGAGGCGCGCGGCCCAGACCTGGTCGGCGCCGAGGAGCTTGCGGGCCCGCTGGAAGCTCTCCAGGGCGCCGACGTAATCGCCACGCAGCTCCGCCGCGCGCCCGAAATGAAAGTCCGCCTCGCCGAGCGCGCCGGTGTCCACCAGCCCGAGCGCGAGATGGTAGTGCGCCTCGGACAGCTGCGGCGCCAGCTCCGTCGCGCGGCGGTAGTGGCCGAGGGCCTCGCCCGGCGAGCCCTGCGCGCGCAGGATCTCTCCGAGCAGGTAGTGCCCGACGGCGGAGGCGGCGCCCCCGGGCAGGCGCTGCGCCCGTTCGATCTCCGCGCGCGCCGCGGCGCCATCGCCCGCCGCCCACAGGGCCCCCGC
>DATDCY010000210.1 GCA_036524115.1 bacterium
GCGGCGCATGAGCTCGGCGGCGCGCCGGGCGGCGGCGGCGCACCCGGCGGCGGGCACCCCGCGGCCGAAGCGCAGCGACGCCTCGCTCGGCAGCTTCTGACCGATGGCCGTGACGCGGATGCTCGTGCGGTCGAACTGCGCGGCCTCGATGAGCACGCGCGTCGTCGCGTCCGTGACCTCGCTGTGCAGCCCGCCCATGACGCCGGCGAGCGCGACCGGCCCCGCGCCGTCGCAGATCAGCAGCGTGCCGGTCTTCAGGTCGCGGCGCGCGCCGTCGAGGGTCGTCATCGCCTCGCCCTCGTGCGAGCGGCGCACGACGATCACCGGCCCCGCCCCGCCCTGCTCGCCCCGCAGCCTGTCGAGGTCGAAGGCGTGCAGCGGCTGGCCCGTCTCCCACATCACGTAGTTGGTGACGTCGACGACGTTGTTGATCGGCCGGATGCCGGCCAGGCGCAGCCGGTGGCGCATGACAAACGGCGCCGGGCCAATTGCGACGCGCTCCACCACCGCCCCGCAGTAGCGGTTGCACAGCTCGGGGTCGTCGATGCGCACCGCGATCGCCGCGGAGGCCTCGCCCCCGCCCTCCACGACCGCGTCGTCGCGCTCCACCAGGTCGCCGCAGCCCATGGCCGCGATCTCGCGGGCGATGCCGGCGAGCGAGAGACAGTGCGCGAGGTTCGGCGTCAGCTCGACGTGCAACACGGTGTCGCCGAGCAGGTCGGCCAGCGACGTCCCCGGCACGGCGTCGTCGGGGAGCACCATGATGCCGGTGTGCTCGCCGCTGATGCCCAGCTCCTTCTCGGAGCAGACCATCCCCTCGGACTTGACGCCCCGGATCTTCGAGGGCTTGAGCGTGATGGTGCCCCCCTCCGGCGCGTAGGCGTCGATCAGGCGCGCCCCGACGAGGGCGAGCGGCACCTTCACCCCGGACATGCCGACCGTGATGTTCGGCGCGCCGGTCACGACCTCGATCGTGCGGCCGGCGCCGTAGGCCACGGTGGCCAACGTCAGCCGGTCGGCGTTCGGGTGGCGGCGCACGGCGGTGATCTCGCCGACGAGCACCCGCTCGCGGTCCCAGTCGAGGCCGACGCACTCGACCTCCTCGACCTCGATGCCGGCGGCGGGCAGGCGCTCGAGCAGCTCCTCGAGCGGGACGCGCAGGGTCACGAACTCCGAAAGCCAGCTCAGCGGCACGCGCATGGCTCGCCTCTCATCCGAACTGCGCGAGGAAGCGCAGGTCGTTGCTGTAGAAGTAGCGGATGTCGTCGATCCCGTGCACCTGCATCGCGATGCGCTCGGGGCCCATGCCGAAGGCGAAGCCCGAGAACTCGGCCGGGTCGTACCCCCCGTTGGCGAGCACGCTGGGGTGGATCATGCCGGCTCCGGCGATCTCGAGCCAGCCGGTTCCTTTGCAGATCCGGCAGCCCTTGCCACCGCAGAGGATGCAGTCCATGTCGACCTCGACGCTCGGCTCGGTGAACGGGAAGTAGCTGCCGCGCAGCCGCAGGCGCCGCTCCCCGCCGTACATCTGGCTCGCGAAGCTCTCGAGCAGCTGCTTGAGTTGCGCCATCGTCACGTTGCGGCCGACCGCCAGCCCCTCGACCTGGAAGAACATGAACTCGGAGCGCGCCGAGACCGCCTCGTAGCGGAAGACGCGCCCGGGGAGCACCACGCGGAAGGGCTCGGGGTGGTGGCGCTTCATGGCGTGGATCTGCCCCGGCGAGGTGTGCGTGCGCAGGAGCGTCTTCTCGTCGACGTAGAAGGTGTCCCACATGTCGCGCGCCGGGTGGTGCTGCGGCATGTTCAGCAGCTCGAAGTTGTAGTGGTCGCTCTCGACCTCGGGGCTCTCGAAGACCTCGAAGCCCATCCCGTGGAAGATCCCGCAGATGCGCCGCAGCGTCTGCGTCGTCAGGTGCAGGCGCCCCGGGTCCGGCGGCGCCCCGGGGAGCGTCACGTCGACGCGGTCGGCGGCCTCGGCCGTCGCGCGCCGCTCGACCTCCAGCGCGGCAACGCGCCCGTCGAACGCGGCCTGGAGCGCGGTCTTGATCTCGTTGGCCAGCGCGCCGATGCGCGGCCGCTCCTCCTTCGCCACCGTGCCGAGCTTCGTCATGAGCGTGGCGAGGCTGCTCTTGCGGCTCAGGTACTCGACGCGCCAGGTTTCGAGTGCCTCGTCGCGCGCTGTCGCCAGCGCGGCCAGCGCCCGTTCGCCGAGTGCGCGAATCTGTTCTTCCATGGTCTCCCTTTCGAAGAAAGGCTTGAAATTCCCGGGATTTTCTATCATCCCGGGCGAGCGCTTGTCAAACGCGCGGCGGACCTGGCAGCCCCGTGGGTTGCGGGATCGCGCCGCGGAACCAGCGCGAACGCGAGAGCGCGAGCGCCACCACGGCCCCGAGCCAGAGCCCCGCGACGACATCGCCGGGAAAGTGCGCCCCGCCGAGCACGCGCCCCGCGGCGACCAGAGCGGCCAGTGCCAGCCACAGCAGGCGCCACCGCGGGGCAAGCAGCGTCAGCGCGAGAGCGAGCGCGCCGGCCGTGGTCGCGTGGCCGGACGGGAAGGAGGCGTGCTTGTAACCGCCATGCCAGAGCGCGAAGCCGTAGTGCGCCTTCGCGGTGAAGAGCGCGATCGGCCGCCATCGGGCGAAGGCGTCCTTGGCGAGGTCCGCGGCCAGGCCGGAGACCGCCACCGCGGCGAAGAGATAGAGCGCCCGCTGCGCCAGGAGCGGCCGGTGCGCGGCGAGCCGCAGTATCGCGTAGGCCAGGGCGAACCCGATCAGGTACGGCGCCGAGGAGCCAGGTGCCGACATCGCATGCGCCGCGGCGGCGACGCCGGGCGCGAGGCCGTGGGCCCAGAGTGCCACCGGGCGATCCACGGAGAAGTAGCAGGCGGCGACCGCGGCTGCGACGAGCAGCGCGATCAGGGCGTGCTGGGCACACTCGCCCCCGAGGGGCTGGGGGCGGTCTTCGCTCACGGGGACGCGGCGCTCAGGCGTCCGCGCCCTGCCCCGATTGCCGGCGGAAGACGTCGACGGACGCGGCGGCGACCTCGGCGAGCATTTCCTTGCGGGCGAACTCGACGCGTTCGACCGGGATGCCGAGAGCGCCGGCGACCTGCTCGGTGCTCTCGCCGCCCTGGAAGTGCCGCTGGGCGATCGTCACCTTGAGGAAGTCGTCGATGATGATCCGGCGCAGATCCGGGTCCGCCACGTCGATCCGCGCGCAGGCGGCGTCGAAGGCCAGCCCCGCCGCCATCGCGGCGTTGATAGCGGCGAACCCCTCCGCGTGGAGGCGCTCCTCCTCGTCGGTGAAGGCGCCCGTGGGGCCCTGGGCGTTCCCGGTCATCGGACGCGGCGGCTCCGTGCCGCCCTCATTTCTTGCCGCCTTCCTGCCAGCCCTTCTGGAAGTCCTTGGCGGCTTCCTTCGAGGCCTCGACCCCTTGCTTGGCGGCCTCGGTGCCCTTCTGCAGGCCTTCCTTGAGCAGTTCCTTGCTCTTGTCGAAGGCCTCGCGCGCCTCGCGGCCGGCCTTCTCGCTCGCGGTCTCCTTCTTCTGGCAGCCGCCGGAGAAAAATGAAAATGCAAAGACGGCCGCCGCCGCGACGGCGCCCATCACGATCCACCGCTGCCTCGAGCCTGTCTTCGCCATGGCGTCCCCCTGTCCGAGTTCGTACGGGACATTCTAGCGCATGCGGCGCGCGCAGGGGAAGAGCGGGGAGGGCGCGCCCGGCCGCGCCGCCCCAGCGGATGCGCTTCGTCCTATCTTCCGCGATCGTCCGCCGACGGCCCGTAGATCGAGGGCACCTTCCCGCCCATCGGGCGCAGGTATGCGGCGAGCTGCCCCCGGTGGTGGATCGAGTCGAAGAGGATGAACCAGAGAAAGGCGCCCGCCGGCTGCTCGAGCACGAGCGCCCCCTTGTGGAAGAAGCGCGCCGGCTGGTCCCAGGCCGCGTCGTCCATGGACGTGACGCGCGCGACCAGTTCCTCGGACCAGCCCGCGAAGTGCTCCCGCATCTCGGCCAGCGGCGGCGGAGGCGACGCGTTCGACTCGCCCCGGTGGGTCGTGGCGACGTCGAGGCTCGTCCTGGTCGCGTGGACGATCTTCCAGGCCAGCTCCGCCGCCGACGGCGAGCGCTCGTGCGCCCGATACGCCAGCCGATCCGCCGGCAGTGCGTCGAGGACCCGCACGAAGGCGGGATACTCCGCACGGCGGCGCTCCAGGTAGAACTCGCGCAGATTCATGGCTCACCTCGCATGGAAGGGGGACGATGAGCGGAATCTATGTTCCCACGCGCGCTTCGGCAACATGCGACAACAGGAAGAAGACAAAAAAAGGCCCGGCGGATTGCCCCGCCGGGCCTTCAACAATATTCCTGGCAGCGTCCTACTCTCCCACCCCCGTACGGAGGCAGTACCATCGGCGCTGGAGGGCTTAACGGCCGTGTTCGGAATGGGAACGGGTGTGACCCCTCCGCTATAACCGCCAGGAAATCCGTGCGCCGCACTCGCTAGCGTCCCATCTGCGGCGTTGCGCTCCTTGCGCCTGCCTGCGGCGACCACCAGGTCGCCTCGGCATTCGCTTCGTCGCGCGCCTTGCATCTGGAGCACGATCGAGCACGGCGGAACTGAATATCAGGCGAGAATCAAGCAGTGACCAGAGCGCGGCCGTCATTCGCAGAGCGGCCGTTCGGGCCGAATCTGCTAAAGACGAAATAATGGTCAAGCCTCACGATCGATTAGTACTGGTTAGCTTAACGCATTACTGCGCTTCCACACCCAGCCTATCAACCTCGTCGTCTACAAGGGATCTTCAGGGGCCTTGCG
>DATDCY010000211.1 GCA_036524115.1 bacterium
AAGGAGCGTCCGCCCCAAGGCAGAAGGCGCCTCCGGTCGCGCCGCCTCCGGTCGTCGTTCAGCCCGCCGCAAAGCCACCGTCGCCGCCGCCGGTCCCCGCGGCGCGCCCGCTCGCGCCGGCTCCGGTCCCCGCCGCCCGGCCGCAGACACCGGCGCCAGCGACGGTCGCGGACGTTCCCGCCGAGGCGTCTGCCGAGAAGGAGCCGGGGAAGCCCATCCGCCGCGTCGGCCTCCTCTTCCCCTCGGAGGGGCCGCGCAAGGGGTTCGGCGTCGAGGCCCGCCGCGGGGCGCAGCTGTGCATGGAGGACCCGCGGGGAGAGCGCCCGTTCGCGCTCGAGGCTGTCGTGCGCGAGGAGAACGGGGCCGACCCCGCGGCGGTCATCACCGAGCTGGTCGACAGCGAGGGCGTGGTCGCGATCGTGGGGCCGCTGCTCTCGGGCGCGGCCGGGAAGGCGATCGCGGCGGCCGAGCGCCGCGCCCTCCCGCTGATCTCGCCGACCGCGGGCGCCGCGGGGCTCGGCGAGGGGAGCACGGTCTTCTTCCGCACGTGCCTGACGCTCGAGGCGTTCGCCGCGGCGCTCGCCGAGTACGCGGTGGGCAGGCTCGGGGCGCCGAACGTGGCGATCCTGCTCCCCGCGCAGCCGTACGGCCGCTCCCTCGCGGGCGCCTTCCGGCAGGCGCTCGAGGCGCGCGGCGCCCGGGTGCCGGTGGTCCGCGAGTACCCGCCCGGCCTGCGCGACCTCGTTCCGTGGTCCGCGGCCCTCGTGAAGGAGCTGCTGCCGGACGGCGCGGAAGGCGCCCCCGCCGTCGACGCGATCTTCCTCGCGGGGTCGGCGGTGGAGGCCGGGATGATCCTGCCGCGGCTGGCCTACCTCGGGCTCGATCCCCGGGAGGTGGCCGTCCTCGGCGGCAGCGCGCTCGACGTCCCGGAGTTCCCCCGACTCGCGGGGGGCTACGCCGAGGGGGCGCTCATCGCCGACGGGTTCTTCGCGGGCAGCGACCAGCCGGCGGCCGCGGACTTCGTGCAGCGGTACCGCGAACGGCACGGCGACGACCCCGGCCCGGCGGCCGCGCAGGCGTGCGCCGCCGTGGAGCTGCTCGCGGCGGCGCTGCGCGGCGGGGCGGCGACGCCTCGCGGGACCCTGGACGCGCTCGGGGCGCTGGGCGAGGTTCCCACGGTCCTCGGCCCGGTCAGGGTGGCGCCCGGCGGAAGGATCGAGCGCCGTCCCTTCTTCATCACGGTCCGAGCCGGCGGCCTCGTCGAACTGGGCGGACGGTGACCCCAATTCCGCGCGTAACGCGCGGATCAGCGGAAGCAGGCGTGTCACCTGGCCTGGAGCGAAACCAGACTGCTTCCCGTGGTTGAGATGTCTGCTGCTCTACTGGATCCGCGCGTACGCGCGGATCTGGGTGCCCCTTTTCGCTTGACACCCCGCCCGGGGGGTGCGGATAATCGAATCCCGCGAGTTTTGATGGGAAAATCCGGCGTCCCCGCAAGGCGTGGACGAACGGGCGGACGAGGGGTGTCAGGGGGAAAGGGACGATGCCGACGCTGATCGTGGTGGGCGCCCAGTGGGGCGACGAGGGCAAGGGGAAGATCGTCGATCTGCTCACCGACCGGGCGGACATCGTGGTGCGCTACGCCGGCGGGAACAACGCCGGGCACACGATCATCGTCGGCGGGGAGAAGTTCGTGCTCCACCTCATCCCCTCCGGGATCCTGCACGCGAAGAAGCGCTGCTTCCTCGGCGGCGGCATGGTGCTCGACCCCGAGGCCTTCCTCGCCGAGGTCGAGAAGCTCATCGCGCGCGGCGTGAAGATCGGGACGCGGCTGAAGATCGCCCCCGAGACGCACCTGATCATGCCGTACCACAAGACGATCGACCACGAGAGCGAGAAGCTGCGCGGCAAGCGCAAGATCGGCACCACCGGCCGCGGGATCGGGCCGGCCTACGTCGACAAGGTCGCGCGCATCGGCATCCGGGTGGCGGACCTCATGGACCCGGAGGTCTTCCGGGACAAGCTCGCGCACAACATCGCGGAGAAGAACTACCTCTACAAGGAGATCTACGGGATCGCGCCGATGAAGGCCGCGCCGATCTACAAGCGCTGCCTCGCGTTCGGCAAGCTGATCGCGCCGTTCGTCGCGGACGTCTCGCGCATCGCCGACGAGGCGGGGCGCGCCGGCAGGAGCGTGCTGTTCGAGGGCGCGCAGGGGACGATGCTGGACGTCGACCACGGCACCTACCCGTTCGTGACCTCCTCGAACGCGGTCGCCGGCGGCGCCTGCACGGGCGGCGGCGTCGGGCCGACCGCGGTGGACGCGGTGATCGGCGTGATCAAGGCCTACACGACGCGCGTCGGCGAGGGGCCGTTCCCGACGGAGCTGAGCGGCGCGCTCAGCGAGCGGCTGCGCGAGGGCGGCAGCGAGTACGGCGCCACGACGGGGCGGCCGCGCCGCTGCGGCTGGTTCGACGGCGTCGTCGCGCGCTACTCGCGGCGCGTCAACGGCCTGACGAGCCTGGCGCTGACGAAGCTCGACGTCCTTGACGGCTTCCCGGAGATCAAGGTCTGCGTCGCGTACCGCTACAAGGGCGCGACGATCAAGGAGATGCCCTACGGGCTGGCGGAGTGGCGCGGCGCGACACCGGTCTACAGGACGGTCAAGGGGTGGTCGAGGCCGACCGCCGGCGTGCGCAGCCTCGCGAAGCTGCCGCGCGAGGCGCGCGACTACGTCAAGCTGCTGGAGGACATCGCGGAGTGCCGCTTCAAGCTCGTGTCGACCGGCGCGGGCCGCGAGGACACGATCGAGGTCGGCGATCCCTACCGCCGCTAGGAAGCCACGGTCACGCCCTGGCAAGGGGGGCAAAATTGACTTATCGTGACCCCTGCGTTATAAACCCCCTTCTGTGCGGGCCGCTAGCTCAGTGGTAGAGCATCTGCCTTTTAAGCAGAGGGTCGTTGGTTCGATCCCAACGCGGCTCACCAGGAACCGGGTCCCCATCGTCTAGCCCGGCCCAGGACACCGCCCTTTCACGGCGGGAACGGGGGTTCGAATCCCCCTGGGGACGCCAAGCGCACGACCCGCCCTTCGCCGGCCGGGAATCATCGGCGTGCGCTTCCAGAGGGGGGCAGGCCCCCCTCCGGCGCGGCTGACGTCGCTGCCTCCCCCGAGCGCCGCGCGCAACCCATTCCACCGCAGGTCCGATTGGACCGCTCTGCTCCGCCTCCCATGACCGCTCGAGTCGCGTTCCCTGCCTCTTTCCTTCCCGCCTTGTACTATTGTGAAAAGAGTATATATGTCACATGGGAAGCGACGATGCCCCCGGCGGGGAGGTTGAGCGACTGAACGCAGCCATCGCCGCCCAGGAGGCACAACGCGCGCTCCTCGGCGATGCAGTGGTCGACCTCACGATTTCGACGCTCCGCGCTCGGGTCGCGGCGTTGCGCCAAGGGGCTGCCGCCCCCCCTGTTGTGGGCCCGCAGCCACCGGACCTCTCGGCGTGGGCCCATCGCCACATCCCGCCCGCCCTTGCCGAGAAGCTTGGCGGACTCGGCCGGATCGGGGAGGAGCGCCGCCAGGTGACGGTGGTCTTCGCGGACATCACGGGCTTCACCGCGCTCTGCGAGGGTCGCGACCAGGAGGAGGTCGCCGCGTTCACGGACGCGGTGCTGCGCGAGCTCTCCGCGCCGGTCTACCATTACGAGGGCTACGTCGACAAGTTCATCGGCGACGCCGTGATGGCGGTCTTCGGCGCGCCGCTCGCGCACGAGGACGACGCGGAGCGGGCCCTGCGCGCCGCGCTGGAGATGCGCCGCACCATGGCGGGACTCGATCACCAGTGGCGGGGGAGGCTCGGCCGCGAGCTGGAACTGCACGTCGGGGTCAATACCGGCGAGGTGATCGCGGGATTCTCCGGGCTCCAGATGTCCTACCGCGTGGTGGGCGACACCGTCAACACCGCCGCCCGGCTCGGTGAGGCGGCGCCGCCGGGGACGATCTACGTGAGCCGCGACACCTACCGCCTCGCCCGGGACGCCTTCTCGTTCCTGGCGATGGAGCCGATCCAGGTCAAGGGCAAGACCCGGCCGCTCGTGGTCTACGAGCTGGAGCAGGCCAGGCTCGACCACCGCAAGACGCGGGGGTTGACGGACCTGACGCCGGTGTTCGTCGGCCGCGAGGCGGAGCTCCGGGAGTTGGAGCGCATCGCCGTCGACCTGGGCGCGGGGCACGGGCGCCTCGTCGCCGTGACCGGGGAGGCCGGGATCGGCAAGTCGCGCCTCATGGACGAGTGGCACGACAGGCTGCGGCGCGGCGGCAGCGTGAACTGGATCGAGGGGCGCTGCCTGCCCTTCACGGCGGCCCTCGCCTACGGGCCCTTCCTCGACCTCTTGCGCCGCTACGCCGGGATCGACGAGGAGCAGAACGAGGGCGCGGTCCGCCGCCGGCTCGACTCGGCCGTCGGTCGGTTCTTTCCCGGCGACGCCGAAGCGCGCGCGGTCTTCGCGAACCTCATGGGGCTGGGTCTCGCGGACGAAGAGCGCACCCTGCTGGCGGGCATTCCCGCGAAGGGGCTGCGCGACCGGCTCTTCGCCCTCGTGGAGGAGATCTTCACCACCCTCGCCATGGACTGCCCGACGGTACTCGTGATCGAGGACCTGCACTGGGCCGACGTGGCGTCCCACGAGCTGCTCGAGCACCTCTTTCCGCTCGCGCAGCGGCTCCCACTGGCGATCACGCTGGTCGGGCGCCCGGTGGCGGGCGGGTCGCCCGCCGTCGTCGCGGCCAGGGAGCGCTACGCGACGCACTTCACCGACCTGGCCCTGGCGCCGCTCACGGAGGCGGGCGCCGCCGAGATGGCCTCGCGGCTGCTCTCTCTCGAGGAGATCCCGGAGGAATTGCGGGACCTCGTGGTGCGGCGGGCCGAGGGCAACCCGTTCTACGTCGAGGAGACGATCCGCAGCCTGATCGAGCAGGGCGCCCTGGTGCGCCCCGGGGATGGCCGGTGGAAGATCGGGGCGGCGATCGGGCGGGTCGTCGTGCCCGACACGCTCCACGGACTGCTGATGTCGCGCCTCGACCGCCTCCCCACCGGGACGCGGCAGCTGGCGCAGCGCGCGTCCGTGATTGGACGGATCTTTCTCTACCGGGTCCTGCACCGGATGACTGACGAGGACGGGGGGATCGACGAGGGCCTGGGGCAGATGGAGCGCGAGGACCTGATTCGGAAGCGTGCGAGCGACCCGGAGCTGGAGTACATGTTCCGCCACGCCCTGACGCAGGAGGTGGCCTACGCGAGCCTCCTCGCCCCGCGGCGCGCGGAGCTGCACCGGCGCGTGGGCGAGGTGATGGAGGAGCTCTTCGCCGGGAGGATCGGCGAGTTCACGCGGATCATCGGCGAGCACTTCCTCAAAGGCGAGGCCTGGGGTCGGGCCGCGGACTACCTCGTGCGCTCCGGGGACGCGGCGGCCCGTCTGTTCGCGCAAGCCGAGGCACGCGCCGACTATGGCCATGCACTGCTGGCCCTCGAGCGGCTCCCCGGGGATCCAGAGGTCGCCGGACGGCGCGTCGACACGACCGTCAGCCTCGCGAAGGCCAACTACATGGGGATGCCGCCGCGAGAGCTGCTGGAGCGGCTCAAGACGGCCGAGGACCTCGCCGGCTCGCTCCCGGCTCCGGACGCGAGCCCCGGCGGCGACCGGCTTCGCCTCGCGCGGGTCCACTACTGCACCGGGACCCAACTCGTGTTCGCGAACCGGATGTCCGAGGCGATCGCGTACCACTCCAAGGTCCTCGCCGTCGCGGCCGAACTGCAGGCTCCGGAGCTCCTCGACATGCCTTCCTTCTCGATCGGCAGCGCTCTCGTGCTCCAGGGGCACCTGGGGCGGGGACGGCAGCTCCTCGGGCAGGCGATTGCAGCCTTCGAGAGGGATGGGGACAGCCTCCTGCACGGCAGGGCGCGAAGCATGCTCGGCTATGCCATGCTCCACATGGGGGACCTCGCCGGCGCGCGCGCCGAGGAAGAGCGCGCCATCGAGATACTCCAGACGATCAGCGCCTCGGGGCCGGTTGCCACGGCGCACCTGATCCTGAGCGGGTTGAGCGTCTACCAGGACCATGGCCCCGCAGCGCGCGAGCGATCCGACGCGCACGCCAACCGGGCCATCGAGGTGAGCCTGAGCACCGGCGACATGGTCCTCCACTACTTCTCGCGCGGGATCTGGGCCTGGGATCTGGCGCTGGGCGGGCGGTTCAGCGAGGCCGCGGAGCAGATGGAGCGCTGCTTCGCCCTTGCGGCGAAACTCGGCGAGCAGCTCATCTACATGGACCAGTTCCTCGCCCGGAGGGCTGACATCGCCCTCGGGCTCGGCCGGCGGAAGGAGGCCCGAGCGTTCGCGGAGAAGGCGGTCGAGGTCTCATCCAAGACCGGCGGCATCTGGGCCGAGGCTCACGCCGGCCGCGCGTTGGCCCGGATCCTCGCGACGGACGCCCCGCCGGACTTCGACGGCGCGGAGGCGTACCTCACGCGCAGCCTTGGGCTCTACGAGTCGGGGCAGAATCTGATGGGGATGGCCCACGTGCAGATCGACTGGGGCCGGATCTGCCGCCTCCGCGGCGACGAGAGCGCGGCGCGCGAGCACTACGGCGAAGCGATCGCCCTCTTCGAGTCCAAGGGGATCGGGAGACGGGCGGCCCAGGTGCGCGCCCTCATGGAGAGTTGATTCCCTCTCGCCGCGTCCCGGGTCCTGCACCTGGAAAATTGAGCAGCCGGGTAATAGTACCTTCCCCCCCACCTCCGCGCGTCCTAGCTTGGCCACAGAAGGCAGGGCGCCAGACGGACGAGAAAGGGGGATCGGCAAGGGGCCGCTGGTGAGGCGGCCGGGAGTCCAGCGGCGCCGGAAACTCACGACCAGACAGCGCGGGGGGGGAATGGCAATGCGAACGACGTGGATCAAAGGGATCATGGCTCTGGCGGCGGTCATGGGAGCGGTGGCGTTCGTCGCGGAGGCGCAGGCGCAGGTCAACGCCATATCCGGCAAGTCGAAGTTGACGATCACGAAGCGGGAGGTCGTCCCGGCCGGCGATGTCGAGGGGCACATTCTCATGCTCGGGGAGTCGAACGGCACGAACGCCAACACGGGGAAGTGGGTCATCATGGACGGGGCGAAGGCCCGGGGCGTCGCCATCTACGACCTCACCAAGGGCAACGGCTCGCAGAACGGCTACTTCATCCTCTCCAAGGACGGCAACGAAAACGTGGTCAAGATAACCGGCGCCATCAAGACCGTGCTTTCGCCGGAAGGCAAGCCCCTGACGACCTTGTCCGGGGACTGGAGGTTCGTGAAGTGCACCGGCCTCTACGAGGGATGCACTGGCCAGGGGACGTACCAGGGTGCCTTCACCGCGGAGAACGAGTACCTCGTCGAGTTCAAGGGGATCCTCGTCCAGTAGAGCCGCCGGCGCGGGGCGGGCGCTGTGGCCCGTCCTGGCAGATGCGCACGGAGATCAGGAGCGCGTTCTCCTCCTCTCGGAGCAGCCCGTCCCGCGCCAGGGCCTTGAGGACCTTGGTCACGGACTCGCGTGACGCCCCGATCCTCGTGGACAGGTCCCGGTGCGATCGTTTCGCGATTCGGAGGAAGCCCTCGGGTGTCCGTGTCCCCGCGACCGCCGCCTCCTGCAGGAAGAGCCGGCAGAGCCGCTCGCGCACGTCGAGAAACGCCAGACGCCCCTCGCGCTCCGTGGACCGGCGCACGATCCGGGCCAGGGCCTTGAGCAGGTCGAGGGCGATCCGCGGCTCGTCGCGGATGGCATCGAGCAGCCGCTCGCGCCGCAGCACGGCGAGGACCGTGTCGCGGTCGGCGATCACGGTCGCCGAGCGCGACTCGGCGTCGATCAGGCTGACCTCGCCGAAGAAACTCCCTGCGGGCATCTCGTTGAGGACGAACTCCTCCCCCTCGCCGCTTTCCAGGACGACCCGGACGCCTCCCTGGAGGATGATGTAGAGCTCGGTGCCCTCCTCACCCTGCGTGACGAGGACATCCCCCTTCCGTGCGCGCCGAATCGCGAAGTCGCGGAGGATGATCTCGGCGTGCTTCCTGGGCAGGTGCCTGAAGAGAGGCACCTGGCGGAAGTAGTCTTCCAGGAGATCGCGTTCCTTGCCCATGGCAGCACCGCTCACCCGATGATACGCCCAGCCGCTGCACATCCTCCATGACGTCGCCCGGGCCCGGCTCCCAGGATACTACCCCACGTCCCCATGTTCGAGGGTGCCGATCTGCAATCCGTGCTCCGACTGCGGTCCGCCCTTGGACACTGAGGCTTTAGCGAATCAGCATTCCGCCGCCCCGGCATCGCCGCGCCTTCGGGGTATACTAGTCTCGTCGGTCACCATCCGGACGGCCGTTGGCCGCAGCCAGGGAGGCGTCCACGCGTGAGCGAACCCGACACGAATCGCCGTCGAATCGAATGGGGAGGGGCCGCGCCAGCGGTTTCTTCGGCCCGCTGGCCGCGGGTCGGGCAGAGGATCCTGCACCATTCGCCCTGGCTCGTCCTCGCATCCTCGCTGCTCGTCACCTGGCTCGTCTGGCATTCGGCGGCGCACGCGCTCGCGGTGGCCCGGGACAATTACTTCGATTTCCGCGTCCGCGAGGCGACCACCCGCATCGTGCAGCGCATGCAGGCCTACCAGCAGGTGCTGCAGGGGGTGCAGGCGCTCTACCTGGCCTCCGACACCGTCGAGCGGGACGAGTTCAAGACCTACGTCGCGGCCCAGCGCCTCGCCGAGCACTACCCCGGCATCCAGGGCGTCGGCTACTCGCTCATCGTGCCCGCTGCACGCAGGGGCGAGCACGAGGCCGCGGTCCGGGCGGAAGGCTTCCGCGCGTACGCGATCCGCCCCGAGGGGCAGCGGGATCCGTACACATCCATCGTCTACCTCGAGCCGTTCGCGGACCGCAACCTGCGCGCCTTCGGCTATGACATGTACTCCGAGCCCGTCCGCCGCGCCGCGATGGAGCGCGCGCGCGACACCGGCGCCATGGCGATGTCGGGCAAGGTGCGGCTCGTGCAGGAGGCGGGCGGCCGCGAGCAGGCGGGCTTCCTGCTGTACCTGCCGGTCTACCGCAACAACCTGCCGCACGACACGCCCGCGCAGCGCCGCGCACATATCCTCGGGTGGGCCTATTCCCCGTTTCGCATGGACGACCTGATGCAGGGGATCCACGGCGAGCGCGCGAGCGACCTCGACATCGAGATCTACGACGGGTCCGATGCGTCGACCGAGACGCTGATGTACGACTCGGACGGGAGCCGTCAGGCCGTGTCGCCCTCGCCCGCGGGGGTGACCTCGGTGGGCGAGATCGAGATCGCCGGCCGCCGCTGGACGGTCGCCGTCCGCGCGCTCGCGGGGCTCGAGCGCCGCATCGACGCCGGGCGGCCGGCGCTCATCGGGTTCGTCGGCGTGATCATCAGCCTGCTGCTGTCCTGGCTGACGTGGTCGCTGGTGCGCGGGCGCGAGCGGGCCGTCTCCGCAGTGCTCGAGCGCGAGCGCCTGATCGCCGAGCTGCAGGCGGCGATGGCACAGGTCAAGACGCTGCAGGGGATCCTGCCGATCTGCTCGGTCTGCAAGAAGATCCGCGACGACAAGGACGCGTGGAAGCAGATGGAGACCTTCATCAGCGAGCACTCGGACGCGGTCTTCAGCCACGGCTACTGTCCCGACTGCGCCGCGAAGACCATGGCCGAGGTCCGCGCGTTCTCGAAAGCTCGGGGGACCGGATAGGGGACCGCCGCGGCCTCACCCCGCGGCGTCAGCCGGCCGCGGGCGTCCCGATCGTGTCGCGGACGGCCTGCAGGAGCGCCCCGACGGTGAAGGGCTTCTGCAGCAGCGGCGTGCCCTTGTCCAGAAGCCGGTCCAGCGCGCCCGCGCCCGAGGGGTACCCGGAGATGTAGAGGACCCTGATCCCCGGGCGCAGCTCCGCGAGCCTGCGGCACAGTTCCGGCCCGCTCATTCCCGGCATGACGACGTCCGAGATGACGAGGTCGATCGTGGCTCCCGGCGCCGCCGCGAGCGCCTCGGCGGGGCTGGCGACGGCCGTCACGCCGTAGCCGTACTCGGCCAGCGCCGCGGCCATGAAGGTGCGGACGCCCTCGTCGTCCTCGACGAGCAGCACGGCCCCGTTCCCGCGCGGCGGCCCCGCGGCGGCCGGCGTCTCGCTCCCCGCGGGCACCGCGGCTTCGGCGACCGGCAGGTAGACGCGGAAGGTCGTGCCGTGGCCCGGCTCGCTGTAGACGGCGATGTCGCCGCCGTGCTGCTTGACGATGCCGTGGACGGTCGAGAGCCCCAGCCCCGTCCCTCTTCCAGCGGCCTTGGTGGTGAAGAACGGCTCGAAGACGCGTTGCCGGGTGCGCTCGTCCATGCCGCATCCCGTGTCGCTCACGGTGAGGACGATGCACCGCTCCCCGTCGAGCCCGCGCGCGAGCCAGGGGGAGGATCCGTCGATCCGCGCGACGCCCGTCTCGACCGTGAGGCGGCCGCCCGCCGGCATCGCGTCCCGGGCGTTCACCGCCAGGTTGAGGAGCACCTGCTGGATCTGCGTCGGGTCGGCCTCGATCGGGGGCAGCTCGGCGGTGAGGTTCAGGCGCACGTCGATGTCCTCGCCGATGATCCGCTTGACCATCCTGCCGACGGCGAGGATCTCGTCGTTGAGGTTCAGGACCTTCTTCTGGAGGACCTGCCTGCGGCTGAAGGCGAGGATCTGGCGCGTGAGATCGGCCGCGCGCTTGGCGGACTCGACCACGGACTCGAGGCTCCTGCGGGCGGGGTGGCCGGGCTCGAGCCGCAGCAGCGTGAGGTCCGCGAAGCCGAGGATCGGCGAGAGCAGGTTGTTGAAGTCGTGCGCGATCCCGCCCGCAAGGATGCCGATGCCCTCGAGCTTCTGCGCCTGGACGAGCTGTTCCTCCAGCTTGCGCCGCTCGGTGATCTCCACGAACGTGACCACCGCGCCGCTGATCTGCCCGTCGTGGAGCACCGGGTGGCTCCAGCACTCGACGTGCACCGGCGAACCGTCGCTTCGCCAGAGGACCTCGTCGGCCGCGTGGTAGGCCGCGCCCGTCCTGACGACGTCGCGGAGCCGGCATTCCTCCGACGGGTGGGGCGAGCCGTCCTCCCGGGAGTGGTGGATGAGATCGTGGATCTTCCGGCCCGTCAGGTCCTCCGGCTTCCCGTGGCCGAGGATGCGGCAGCAGGCCGGGTTGCAGAAGGTGCAGGTGCCCTCCGGGTCGATGCCGTAGATTGCCTCCGCCGTGGAGTCCAGGAGCAGGCGGATCCGCTCCTCGCGTTCGGCGAGCTCCGTCTGGATCAGGATCCGCTCCTGGAGGGCGGCCTCCAGGTCCGCCGTGCGCTGGTGCACCGCGAACTCCAGGCCCGCCTTGGTGATCAGCGTCGAGGAGAGGCGGGCCGCCATCTCGTTGAAGGCCCGGCCGATCTCGCCGATCTCCGCGTGCCGGTCCGGGACGATCCGGCGCGAGAGGTCGCCGTCCCCGATCGCCTTGATGCCGGCGAGCAGCGGCAGGAACGATTGGCGGTGCAGCACCCGGACGAAGACGCTGCCGAGCACCAGCGCGAGCGCCACGGCGGCGGCGAGCAGGGCCGCCGTCCGCCAGATGTGCCGGGCCAGGACCTTCCCCATCGGTTCCAGGCTGATCCCGAGCGCGAGCTGGGCGATCGCCCCGCTTGTCACCGGCGTGCTCACCGGGCCGAACGCCGGCTCGGCGCCCGCGCCGGCGGCGGGCGGCGGCGCCACGGGGAAGGTGTATTCCTTCACCGCTCCGCGCACGTCCGACTGCCAGTGGGCGGCCTGGATCTCGCCCTCCCGCGACTTGACCATGAGGTACGTGACTTCCCGGTCGAGGGTCGCGCCCCGCAGGATCGCGTTCATGGTCTCCGTGTCCTGGCGGGCGGCGGCCTCCGCCACGGCGCGGGCCAGGTACTCGCCCATGAACTGCATGCGCCGGTCCAGTTCGCCGCGCAGGATGGCCCGCTGCTCGAGGACCGAGAGGGCGCCGAGGACGGAGCCGAGCGCGAGCACCACCAGCAGGACGATGAGGTTGAGCCTGAAGGCGATGCTCGTGCGCATGCTCGATGGGCGATCCGGCCGGAGAAGGGCCTGCGGTCAGTCCTCGTGGAACGCGACGGTGAAGCTGAACGTCTTCGGGCGGCAGTAATCGAGCGGCCTTCCGTCGATCTCCGCGTACGGGTACATGAAGTAGTTGACCTTCTCGAGGTTGCCCTCCGCGAAGGCGACCCCCCGCCCCCCCTTGTGCAGCACGATGCGGTACTGGTCGACCGCGCCGAAATAGTAGTCGCGGTAGGGACGGGCTGCGGCCAGGTCGAGGTTGCGCGCGAGCATGATCTTGCGCACGTCCGCGGGGTCGACGGGCACCCAGCCCGTGCCGGGGAGGTAGAACTCCGCCCAGCAGTGGTGCCCGTCCGTGACGTCGGTCTCGCCCGGCTGGCCGAGCCGCAGGCCGAAGACCTCCCGCGCCGGCACGCCCGTGGCGCGCGCCAGCGCGACGAAGACGGAGCTGATGTCCGCGCACTTCCCGCTCCGGGACGCGAGGGTCGCCTGGACCCTCCCGGTTCCGCAGCCGGGGACGTCGGGGTCCCGCCGCGTGTTCTCCACCGTCCAGTCGTAGACCGCCCGCGCCCGCGCGAGGATCCCGGACTTGCCCTCCACGATCTTCGCGGCCAGCGCGACGATCTTCGCGTCGTCCGACGGGATCCAGAACTCGGCCCGGACGTACTTCGCCACGTCGGGAGGGATCGCCCCTCCGCGCTCGGCGAGGCGCGGCGCCTTCCGCTCCCGGGCCTTGGCGTGGAACGAGACCGTGAGGGTCGGCTTCCCGGCCGGGCGCCTCCACTCGGTGTACAGGTAGAGGGCGCCACTCCGGGCCTCCCGCGAGAGGCTGAAGTTCGAGTACGTGCCGGAGAAGGTCAGCCCCGTGATCTCCTGGTCCAGGTCGGACGTGGGGTACGGGAACCAGAGCTTCGCCGAGGAGGCGTCCGCCGGGGTGGCCAGCGAGATGTTGAACCGGATGGTGCCGCTGCGTTCGGCCGCCGCGGCGGAAAGGGCGGCCAGATGGACCGCGGCCAGGGCCAGGCCAGGCAGCCAGCACATCTTCCTCATCGCCATCCCCCGCGGCCGCCCCGCGCCAGCGCGGACCGGAGGCATTCCACACCCGTCGCTGTGCGATGTCAATCGGCGGGGGACGACGCCACGCCAGGGCCGCTCTTGACAGCGTCGGGCCCCTGCGTGCTCATAATGTCGGCGGATGCAACCGCTGCACATGGATACGGCGGACGAGCGGCACGGGAGACCGCAGGCGACGGGCGGCGGGGCGTCGCGGCCCGCTCCGGAGCGCCCGCTCGCGGACGTCGTCGTCCTCATCCCCGCGTACAACCCGGACGAGATGCTGCTTGCCGTCGTCGCCGCGCTGATCGACCGGGGCTTCGCGCGGATCGTCGTCGTCGACGACGGCAGCGGCCCGGCGAGCGCCCCGGTGTTCGCGCGGCTGCGCACGCTGCCGCAGGTGGCGCTGCTGGCGCATGCGGTGAACCTCGGCAAGGGGCGGGCGCTCAAGACGGGGCTCAACCACATCCTCCAGGCGTGGCCGGACGCGGCCGGCGTCGTCACCGTCGACGCCGACGGCCAGCACCTGGCGGCGGACGTGGCGGCGGTCGTCGCCTCCTTCCTCGGGCGGCCGGACGCCCTGGTGCTCGGGTCGCGCTCGTTCGGCCGCTCGGTGCCGCTGCGGAGTCTCCTCGGCAACGTCATCACCCGCGGCGTCTTCCGGCTCGTCGTGGGCACGCGCATCGCCGACACCCAGTCGGGGCTGCGCTGCTTCCCGCTCGCGCTCGTGCCGCGGTTCCTCGCGCTCGAGGGAGAGCGCTACGAGTACGAGATGAACGTGCTGGTCGAGGCGCATCGCATCGCCGGCATCCGCGAGGTCGGCATCTCGACGGTGTACCTCCAGGACAACCGCTCCTCGCACTTCAACCCGCTCGCGGACTCGATGCGGATCTACTTCCTGCTGCTGCGCTTCTCGTTCTCCTCGGCGCTGGCGAGCCTCGTCGATTTCGCGGTCTTCGCGCTCGCGACCGCGCTGGGCGCCGGCCTGCTCCGGAGCATGGTCGTGGCGCGCGCGGTCGCCGGCAGCCTCAACTTCGTGGTCAACCGGAACCTGGTCTTCCGCAGCAGCGGCCGCGTGCCGCCGGCCCTGCTCAGGTACGCGGCCCTGCTCGCCCTGCTCGGCGGCGTCGCGTACCTGGCGATCAGGGCGCTGGCCGAGGCCGGCGTCGACGTCGTCCTCGCCAAGTTCCTCGTCGAGACGCTCCTCTTCCTCGTGAGCTTCACCGTCCAGCGCAGCGTGGTGTTCACCGCGCGCCGGGGCGAGCGGGCATGAGCGGCGAGCCGTCCCTCGCGGCCGCGTCGCGCCGGCTGCGCGACCCCGCGCTGCGCGGCCTGGCGCCGGGCACGGCGGCGTGGTTCGAGGCGCAGCGACGGATGATCGCGGGCAAGCCGCTCGTCCGGCGGTGCTACGACCTCTGGTACCGGCGGCTCCTCGAGGACGCCGACAGCGTGCCGGGCGCGGGCGGGCTGATCGTCGAGCTCGGGAGCGGGCTGAGCTACATCAAGCGGCTGCGCCCGGAGGTGGTGACGACCGACGTGGTGGCCGGGGCGGCGGACCTGGTGGCCGACGGCCGTGCGTTGCCCTTCGGCGACGGGACGGTGCGCGCGCTGCTGCTGACCCACGTCTTCCACCACATCCCGGACGTCGGGCGCTTCCTCACGGAGGCCCGCCGCGTGCTGGCGCCGGGCGGGGTCATCGGCATGGTCGAGGAGACCCACACGCCGTTCGCCCGCTTCTTCTTCGGGCGGATCCACCCCGAGCCCTACGACGACCGCGCCGCGCGCTGGGAGTTCCCCGCCGGGGACCCGCTGGGCGCCGCAAACCAGGCGCTCTCCTGGATCGTCTTCTTCCGGGACGCGGCGCGGTTCCGCGAAGGCTGGCCGGACCTCGCGCTCGAGCGCCGCGAATACCTGCCGTGGCTCGGCTACCTGCTCTCCGGCGGGGTGAACCTCAGGAGCCTCGTGCCGCGTCCCCTCGCGCCGGCATTCGGCGCGCTGGACGCGCTCCTGCGGCCGTGCGACCGCCTCTGCGCCATCCACTGGCACCTGCGGCTGCGCAAGGTCGCGGCCGTGCCGCGGCGATGAGCGCGCGCGAGCGGTCGGCGCTGGCGGCCGAGGCGGCGTTCCTCCATGGGGCGCTCTTCGGCGGCGAGATACCGCCGGAGGTCGCGGAGCGCTACGCGCGGGCCCACGAGGCGGTCGTCGGGGACGCGCCGGCGGCGCAGGAGCGCTCCGTGCAGCGCATCGTGCGCCGGCGCCTCGACGCGGAAGCGGTCGAGTGCGTCTTCCGGGCCCAGGGGCGCCGGCACCTGCTCACCACGAAGCTGCAGGTGCTCTGCTTCCTGGTGGAGGTCCGCGCGGCCTACTATCCGCGCTTCGTCAACGAGCGGCCCGGCCGGGTGCGGGCCGCGGCGGGGCTGGTCGGCGCGGCGCTCCGGACGGCGTGGAAGCGCGCGCGGGGCCGCTATCTGATCTGGAGGCACGATCTTGCTTGACGCGATCGTCGTCGGCTCGGGCCCCGGGGGCGTGATCTGCGCCCGCGGGCTGCGCGGCGAGCGCGTCCTCGTCCTCGATGTCGGCAATCGTCCCGGGCCGCTGCCGGGCCTCGACGGCAACCTCTACGAGCTGCGCCGCTCGCGGGAGGACCTCTTCGAGCAGCTGATCGGCGCCGGCTTCGAGGGCCTGCGCAATCTCCGCGGCCGCGCGGTCAGCCTCAAGCTCAAGTCGCCGGGCATGGCCTACGTCATCAGGGACGGGGAGCGCCTCGCGCCCGTGCTGTCGGAGGGTTTCGAGGCGACGATCAGCCTCGCCGAGGGCGGTCTCGCCAACGCCTGGGGCGCGGGGGTCTACCGCTTCACGGACGAGGACCTCGCGGGCTTCCCGATCCGGGCCGCAGACCTCGAGCCGCATTACGACGAGCTGACGCGGCTGATCGGCATCAGCGGCGAGAGCGACGACCTCGATCCCTGGTTCGGCGGCGCGGCCGGGTTGCTGCCGCCGCTGCGCCTCTCGGGCATCGCCGCCGACGTCTCCGCGCGCTACCGGCGCCACCTGCCGGAGTTCCGCCGCCGCGGCATCGTGGTCGGCCGCCCCAGGCTCGCCGTCCTCACGCGGGAGCACCGCGGACGCCCGGCCTACCGGCACGACAACCTCGAGTTCTTCAAGCCGCACGACCCCTCGATCTACAACCCGGCGTTCACGCTGCGCGAGATGGTGTCGGCGGGCGAGGTCGCGTACCGGCCCGGCGTGCTCGTCACGCGGTTCGCCGAGCACGCCGACCGCGTGGAGGTGTCTGCGCGCGATCTCGCGGCCGGCGGCGAGGAGACCTTCGTGGCGCGGCGGCTGTTCCTGGCCGCCGGCGCGCTCAACAGCGCCCGCATCGTCCTGGCTTCCGCCGGCGACCACGCGAGCCGCCTGCCGCTCCTCGACAATCCGGTGACGCTCGTCCCGCTGCTCAGCCCGGGGCGGATCGGCGCCGCCCTCGACCCGAATGACAGCTCGCTCGGCCAGCTCAACATCATCGTGCAGCCCGGCGCGGGGGACGGCGAGACCCTCCAGGGCACGCTCTACGGGACGACCGGGCCGCTGCGGTCGGACGCGCTCTTCGAGCTTCCCGCGCCGGTCCCGGCGGCGGTCTGCCTGGCCAAGTATCTCGCGCCGGCGATGGCCGTGGTCATGCTCTTCCACCCCGATCGTCCCGACCCGGGCAATTTCCTGCAGCTCGCGCCCAGCGGGGCGCTGCGGCTGCGCCACGCCCCGCCACGCCCCGGGAGCGGCGCCCGGCGGCTCGTCGCGGCCTTCCGGCGCATCGGTCTTCTCGGCGCGGACGTCCTCTGCCGGCAGGCGCCGATCGGCAGCGGGCTGCACTACGCGGGCACGCTCCCCATGAAGGCCGCGCCGGGACGCTACGAGACCGGCGTCGACGGGCGCCTCGGGGGCAGCGCGAGGGTCTTCGTCGTCGACGGCGCCTGCGTGCCGACGCTGCCGGCGAAGAACCTGACGTTCACCATCATGGCGAACGCGGCGCGCATCGCGGCGCTGGCGCGGGGCGGCCGGCCGTGAACGTCCTGATCACGGGCGGCACGGGGTTCCTCGGCTCGCGACTGGCGTCGGCGTGGAAGAGTCGGGGACACCGGGTGGCCGTGACGTCGTCCGGCACGGGCGTGCCGCCGCCCGGGGCGCTGCGCTTCCGCCTGGGGGAGCCCTTCGACGGCCGCGCCCTCGAGGGCATCGTCTGCGTCGTGCACGGCGCCCACGCGTTCGGCGGGGGCACGCACGTGCTGAACGTCGAGGGGACGCGGGCGCTGTTCATCGCGGCGCGGGCGGCCGGCGTCCGGCACCAGGTCTTCATCAGCTCCGCCTCGGCGCAGGCGGCCGGGGCGTCGGCGTACGGCCGCGTCAAGCGCGCCGTGGAGCCGCTCTTCCTCGACGCGGGCGAGACGGTCGTCCGTCCCGGCCTGGTGCTCGGGCGAGGGGGCATGTTCGGGCGCGTCATGGACAGGGTGCTCTCGTCGCCGGTGATCCCGCTGCTCGCGGGCGGGGAGGACCTGGTCCCGGTGGTCGCGGAGGCGGACTTCGTCGCCGCGATGACCGAGGTCCTCGAGGGCGGCTTGCGCGGATCCTGGAACCTCGTCAGCGGCGAGCAGGTGACGATGCGCCGGCTGCTCGGGACGCTGGCCCGGCTGGCGGGGCGCCGGCGGCTCTTCGTCCCCGTCCCGACCGCGGCGGCCGAGCGGCTGCTCTCGGGAATGGAGCGCCTTGGCATCCCGTTCCCCGTGGGGGCGGACAGCGTGCGCTCCATCGCGGGCGCCCGGCGGGCGCCGCCGCCGGCGAGCGATCTGCCCCGGTTGATCGGCGCGGCGACGCCGCTCGAGGAGGCGCTCGCCGCCGCGTTGGGCCCGCGTCCGCCGCGTTAGCCCGGCCGCGCCCCCTGCCTCAACGCGTCTCGGCCTTGCGCTTGCGGCTCCAGGCGAGGTTGTTGCGCGCCAGGGTGTTCGACGGGTTGAGGGCGAGCGCCTTCTCCCCCGCGGCGATCGCATGGTCCCATTCGCCGAGCTCGTTGTAGGCCGCGCAGATGTTGTTGTATGCGACGTCGTAGCCGGGGCGCAGGGCGAGAGCCCTCTCGGCGGCCCGGATGCTCTCGCGAAAGCGCTTCGCGCGGTACTCCCGGAGACTGAGGTTCACCCACTCCTCGGGGGTTGCGGGCTCCGGGGGCGGCACCGGCCCCGGGGCCGCGGCGCGCTGCCGCGCTGCCGTGAGCGCCGCGGTCGCCACCGCGTCTCCCGGCGCGATGCGCAGCGTCTCCTGCGCCAGGGTCTCGAGCTCCGCGACGTCGGCTCCCTCCCGCAGAATGTTCAGGAGCAGGTGCCGCGAATCGAGATCGGCCGGCGAGATGCCGAGCGCCGTGCGCAGGAGCGGCACGGCCTCCGCCGGGCGTTGCCGGCTCGCGAGGAAGCGCGCGAAGAAATAGTAGGGCGCGGGCCGGTCCGGGCCCAGCGCGAGGGCGCGGCGGAACGACTCCTCGGCTTCCTTCGGCCGGTTGGTCGCCGCCTCGACGACGCCGAGGTTGACGTGGACGTAGGAGTAGTTCGGCGTGAGGGCGAGGGCCTTCCTGAAGGCTTCCTCGGCGCCGGCGTACTCACCCCTCGACATGAGCGCGAGGCCGTAGTTCATCCAGCCGCGGCCGTTCTTCGGGCTCTTGAGCGTCACGTCCCGCCAGAGCGACTCGTCGGTGCGCCAGACCGCGTTGCGGCGGACGGTCCAGAGCCCGGCGCCGCAGAGCAGGCCGGCGAGGGCGGCCGCCGCGGCGCGCCGCACCAGCGCCGGCCTGGCGCTGGACGCCGCCACGCGCTCCAGCAGCAGCGCCCCCCCAGCCGCGACCGCGAGCGTCAGCCCGACGTACGGCAGGAAGACCCGGTGGTCGTTGAGCACCTCGGCGAGCGGGAAGACGAAGCTCGTCGGGGCCAGGCCGATGAGGAACCAGCCCAGGCCGAACGAGACGGGGCGCCAGCGGGGCCGGCGCCCGGCGAGCACGGCGGCCGCGACGAGGAGCGCCAGGAAGGCGAACCCGGCTGCGGCGCGCGGGTCGGCGATCGAGCCGAGGGGCACCCAGTCGGTGTCCGCGCTCAGGCCGAGGGGCAGGAAGAAGCTGGTGAAGTAGTGGAGGATCACGAACGGCTGGGTGATGAAGTACGCGTATCGCGAGGTGCCGCCGGGTTGCCATGCGGGCGGCGACAGCGCGCGGATGAGCCAGAGCATGGCGAGGACGAGGACGAACGAGGGGAGCGCGGCGCGGACAGCGCGGGCGCCGCCGCGGGCGCTGCCGCCGCGACTGGCGATCCGGCCGCCGATGAGGGTCTCGTAGAGCAGCAACAGCGGCGCGAAGACGAAGGCGACTGCCTTGGCCAGCATGCCGAGCGCCGCCGGGAGCAGGTAGGCGTGCGTCGCCCGGGAGCGCGGGGAGCAGGCGTAGAGCGCCAGGGCCAGGACGATGCCGAGCGTCGACAGCGTGTCGGACCGGGCGATGACGTAGTTCACCGTCTCGGCGTTCGCCGGGTGCAGAAGATAGATCGCCACGGCGGCGTAGGCGGTGGCCTCGGCCGTGGCTGCAGGGAAGGTGGCGGCGAGGACGCGACGGAAGAGGAAGAACATGGCGAGCCCCTGCAGCAGGAAGAGTGCGAAGATCGAGAGGTGGAAGGCCCACGGAGCCAGGCCCCCGCCGATCGCGTAGTCCATCGCGAGCGTGGTCGTGACGAGCGGCCGGTAGGTCTGGTTTGCGGGGAGGGAGCTCGACGTCGATGCGTCGGTGAAGAAGCGCCAGATGTGCCCGGGGTTCCTGATGAAGGCATTGTTGACGATCGTGTGGGAATCGTCGAAGTGGAATCCGTTGCCGAAGTGGTTTGCATAGACGGCGGTGACGGCGGCGGCCAGGAGAACGCCGAGCATGACGCGGAATCGGGTGCGGCAACCAGGTTGGCGCATGTTCGCCGCGCCGGAGCTTTCCACAGTCTGCATCGGCGCTAAGTGTATCAATTTGTGGGACTTGTGGTAGTAATAGACAGTGTCTTCGGGGGAGAGGGGATTGGTCCGCCCGCGAAGGGACGGGGACGGATCGGGGCGGACGGTTGGCCGGTCCGTGAGTGCAGGACGGGGGGATGCGCATGATCGCTCTTCGCTGTAAGTCACGCTGTGTCCCGTTCCTGGCGGCCCTCCTGTCGTTGGCGCTGGTGGCGGGCCCCGCGGCCGTCCCGTCGTGGAGCTTCACCCCGTACCGCTCCATTCCCTTCAAGTTCAGGACAAAGCTCGCCCCGAACACGGTCGCCAACTTCAGGTTCCTGCTCTGGGACCGCAGCCGCGGAGGGACGTGGCTCTGGAGCGAGACCAAGAAGCTTCGCGTCGACAGCGGGGGCTACATCTCGACCAGCCTCGGGACGAAGGTCCCCTTCAGCACGTACAACGTCGAGTTCTCGCAGCAGATGTGGGTCGAGGTCCGTCGGGGGGCTCGCGTCCTCGGGCGCAAGGCGTTCACCGCGGTCCCGTACGCTCTCTGGAGCGCGACGAGTGATGTCGCCGGGCCTGCGGGGCCGACCGGCGCCCAGGGCACTACAGGCGCCACGGGTGCCACCGGTGCTGCGGGTGACGTCGGCCCCACGGGAGCGCAGGGGCCGACGGGCGCTGACTCGACGGTCCCGGGGCCCGCGGGGCCGGCGGGGGCGACAGGCGCACCGGGTCCCACGGGTGCCGACTCGATGGTCCCCGGTCCCGCGGGGCCGGCGGGCGCGACGGGTGCACAAGGTGAGGTTGGCCCGGCCGGTCCACAGGGTCCAACGGGAGCCGCTGGCGAGGTCGGCCCGACGGGTGCGACGGGTGCAGCGGGCGCCACCGGAGCGCAGGGTCCGGCGGGCGCTGACTCGACGGTGCCGGGGCCGGCGGGGCCGGCGGGCGCGACCGGTGCGGCCGGGCCGCAGGGCATCCAAGGCGCGACGGGTGCTCTTGGGCCGACGGGTCCGCAGGGTATCCAGGGTGTGACTGGTGACGTTGGTGTTACGGGCGCAACTGGTGCGCAGGGTGAGACCGGCGCGACTGGGCCACAGGGTGCGCAGGGCGCAACAGGTGATGTCGGCGCGACGGGTCCGCAGGGCATCCAGGGCGCAACAGGTGATGTCGGCGCGACGGGCGCGACGGGCGTTCAGGGCGTTCAGGGTGAGACCGGTGCGACTGGTCCGCAGGGCATCCAAGGTGTGATCGGGAACGTCGGAGCCACGGGCGCCACCGGTGCAACTGGAGCGCAGGGCATTCAAGGTGAGACCGGGGCGACTGGGCCACAGGGGATACAGGGCGTAACTGGTGATGTCGGTGCGATAGGTCCGCAGGGCATCCGGGGCGAGACGGGTGCCACCGGTCCGATGGGTCCGCAGGGCATCCCGGGGGTCACTGGCGACGTTGGCGCGACGGGCGCGACGGGCGCCACGGGTGCGCAGGGCGCAACGGGTGATGTCGGTGCGACGGGTCCGCAGGGCGCGACCGGTGCAAGCGGACTGCAGGGCATCCAGGGTGAAACGGGCGCCACTGGTCCGATGGGTCCGCAGGGCATCCAGGGTGTGACCGGGGACGTCGGAGCCACGGGTGCAACCGGTGCGACAGGTGCGCAGGGCGTTCAGGGTGAGACCGGTGCGACTGGTCCGCAGGGCATCCAAGGTGTGATCGGGAACGTCGGAGCCACGGGCGCCACCGGTGCAACTGGACTGCAGGGCATCCAGGGTGAAACGGGTGCCACCGGTCCGATGGGTCCGCAGGGCATCCAAGGTGTCACTGGTGACGTTGGCGCGACGGGTGCCACGGGTGC
>DATDCY010000212.1 GCA_036524115.1 bacterium
GCGAGCGGCCGCGCGGCGGCGGGCGCCGCCGCCGGGCCCGCGGCGGCCAGCGCGGCCAGGATCAGCGTCACCAGCACCGGGCGCATCAGCGACCTCCTTTGTCGCGGGTCCCGCGCGGCCGGCAGCCGCGCACCCCGTCCAGGAACAACCCGGCCAACTCCTCCACGCCGTCGGCGCCGGGAACACGCGCGCCCGCGCGCTCGAACAGCGCGCCCCAGAGCAGCGTCGAGACGAACAGCCCCAGCAGCGAGCGGGCCGCCAGCGCCGGGTCGACGGGGCGGAAGTCGCCGTTGGCGACGCGGCGCGCGATCTCCCCCTCTATCAGCCCCAGCACCGGCTCCACCACCGTCCGGAAGTACTCGCGCGCGAAGCGCTGATCGAACAGCGCCTCGCCGATCACCACCTTCAGCAGGGTCCGGTTGCGGCCGGCCAGCTCGAGGCGGTCGCGCAGGAACGCCCGCACCCAGTCGTCAGGCGGCACGTCTCCGAGACCCGCGAGCAGGTCGTCGGCCGAGCGGACGACCGCGCGGCGCACGAACGTCAGCAGGAGGTCCTCCTTGCCGCGGAAGTGGCGGTACATCGCCCCCTCGGAGACCCCGGCCGCCCGCGCGATCTGCCGCGTCGTGGTCCGCGCGAAGCCGCGCTCCGCGAACAGCCGCGACGCGACGGTGAGCAGCTGCTCTCGCCGCTGCTCACCGGTCATCCTGCGCGGCCGCTCCGCCTGGTGCGCCATCGCCCGCCTCCATTAAGTGAGCGCTTGCTCACATCACGGAATATAGGAGGGCCCGCCGCGGCTGTCAAGCGCGCGTGCCGCGACGGCCCGCGCCGGCCCCCGCACCTTCCCCGCGGGCGAGGAATCGGGTATCATGCCGTCCGCTTTCCACCGGAGGGTGCACGCAACGACATGGAAACCGAACGCGAGCTCCGGGACCGCTACGGTGCGGTCCGCGAGAGGGCCGAGGCCCTCAGGGGGCATCTTTGACCTCGCCGCGCAGCAGAAGCGCCTCGACGCCCTGGACGCCGAGATGGCCAAGCCCGCGTTCTGGAACGACGCGGCGGCGGCGACGGCGGTCTCCAAGGAGCGCAACGCGCTGCTCGTCGAGCTGGAGTTCTGGCACGGGGTCGACCACCGGCTCGAGGAGATTTCGCTGCTCTTCGAGTTGCTCGCCGAGGGGGACCTCGACGCGATACCGGAGATCCGCACGGCCCTGAACTCCTTCACCGCGGAGATCGACGCCAAGGAGATCCGCACCCTGCTCTCCGGCGAGCACGACCGCGCCAACGCCTTCCTCACGATCCACCCCGGCGCCGGCGGCACGGAGAGCCAGGACTGGGCCGAGATGCTCCTGCGCATGTACCTGCGCTGGGCCGAGCGCCGCGGCTTCCGCGCCGAGATCATCGACTACCAGCCGGGCGAGGAGGCGGGGCTCAAGAGCGCCACCGTGCTCGTCTCCGGCGAGTACGCCTTCGGGCTGCTCGCGGCCGAGGTCGGCATCCACCGGCTCGTGCGCATCAGCCCCTTCGACGCCAACGCCCGGCGCCACACCTCGTTCGCCGCAGTGCACGCGATGCCCGAGGTCGACGACGCGGTGGCCATCGACATCCGCGAGGAGGACCTGCGCATCGACACCTACCGCTCCTCGGGCGCCGGCGGCCAGCACATCAACGTCACCGACTCGGCCGTGCGCATCACGCACCTGCCGACGGGCATCGTCGTGCAGTGCCAGAACGAGCGCTCGCAGCACAAGAACAAGTCCTTCGCGATGAAGGTGCTGCGCGCGCGCCTCTTCGAGCGCGAGGCCGCGGAGCAGCAGAAGAAGCTCGACGAGATCCACGGCGAGAAGAAGGGCATCGCCTTCGGCAGCCAGATCCGCTCCTACGTGCTGCACCCCTACCGTCTCGTCAAGGACCTGCGCACGGGGCTGGAGACCGGCAAGGTCGACGACTTCCTCAACGGCGACATCGACGAGTTCATCGACGCCTACCTGCTCAAGCGCGTCCAGGGCGCGGGGGCCAAGAGCGAGAAAGGGAGCTGATGGAGACCGGCGACAACGACCTCATCGCCCAGCGCAAGAAGAAGCTCGCGGAGATCCGCGCGCTGGGAGTGGACCCCTACCCGCACCGCTACGCCCCCACCGACAGCGCCGCGGCGCTGCAGGCGGCGGGCGCCGGCCTCGACCAGGCCGCCCTCGAGGCGCTCGGGCGGCGCGCGCGCATCGCCGGGCGCATCGTGGCGCTGCGCTCCTTCGGCAAGGCGGTCTTCGCGCACCTGCTCGACGCCACCGGCACGATCCAGGTCTACTTCCGCAAGGACGCGCTGCCCGAGGCGACGTTCGAGGTCGTCAAGCGCCTCGACGTCGGCGACATCGTGGGCCTCGCGGGCACGCTCTTCCGCACCAAGACCGGCGAGCTGACGGTGCAGGCCGCGGAGGCGACGCTGCTGACCAAGAGCCTGCGCCCGCTGCCGGAGAAATGGCACGGCCTGACCGACGTCGAGGCGCGCTACCGCCAGCGCTACCTCGACCTGATCGCCAACCCCGAGGTGCGCGGGGTCTTCCGCGTGCGCGCCGCGATCGTCGCCGGCATCCGCGCCTTCTTCGGGGCGCGCGGCTTCCTCGAGGTCGAGACGCCGATGATGCAGGCGATCCCCGGCGGCGCGGCCGCCCGCCCCTTCCGCACCTTCTACAACGCCCTCGACTGCGAGATGTTCCTGCGCGTCGCCCCCGAGCTCTACCTCAAGCGCCTGGTCGTCGGCGGCTTCGAGCGCGTCTTCGAGATCAACCGCAACTTCCGCAACGAGGGGCTGTCGCGCTCGCACAACCCCGAGTTCACGATGCTCGAGTTCTACGCGGCCTACATGGACTATTCCTCGCTGATGGACCTGACGGAGGAGCTGTTCGTCGGCCTCGCGCGCGAGGTGCGCGGCACGACGGTCCTCACCTACCAGGGGCAGGAGGTCGACCTGACCCCGCCCTGGCCGCGGCTGCGCCTCGTCGACTCGCTCTGGGAGCGCGGCGGGCTCGCGCGCGAGCAGGCGCTCGACTTCGAGTTCCTCAAGGCCGAGTGCCTGCGCCGCGGCGTGCCGGTCAAGACGGGCTACGGGATCGGGCGGCTGCAGCTCGAGCTCTTCGAGCGCCTCGTCGAACCGGGGCTGGTGCGGCCGACGTTCGTCACCGACTTCCCGAAGGAGGTTTCCCCGCTGGCCAAGAGCCTCCCGGACCAGCCGGAGCTCGTCGAGCGCTTCGAGCTCTTCGTCGCCGGCCGCGAGCTGGCCAACGCCTTCACCGAGCTCAACGACCCCATCGACCAGCGCGAGCGGCTCGCCGCCCAGGCGCTGGAGCGCGCCGGCGGCGACGAGGAGGCGATGCGCATGGACGAGGACTTCCTCGCCGCCATCGAGCACGGGCTGCCGCCGACCGGCGGCGAGGGGATCGGCATCGACCGCCTGGTGATGCTCTTCACCGACATGCCGAACATCCGCGACGTGATCCTCTTCCCGCAGCTGCGCCCGGAGAAGACGGAAGCCTAGATGGCGGCGGGGAACCGCGCGTGACCGAGAGCCTGCGCCAGGTCCTGCCGCTGCTGCTGCCCTGGGTCGCGGCGGCGCTGCTGCTGGTGCTGACGCTGCCGAGCCTCGCCTACGCCGCGCTGCTGCGGCTGCTGCCGGCGCTGGCGCCCGCGCGGGCGTTCGAGGTGCTCGTCGGCGGCCGCTACCTGCGCTCGCGCCGCTTCCCGCGGCTGCTCTCGGCGGTGACCTTCATCTCGATCAGCGGCGTCACCCTCGGCGTCATGGCCCTGATCATCGTCATCAGCGTCATGACCGGCTTCGAGAGCGACCTCAAGCGCAAGATCCTCGGCACCAACTCGCACATCGTCGTCGTGCCGCAGCTCGGGGGCGCGATCGAGGACTACCGCGGCGCAACCGCCCGCGTGCGCGCGGTGCCCGGCGTGACGGCGGCCGGCCCCTTCATCCTCTCCCAGTCGATGCTCGGCGCCGGCGGCGGCGCGCAGGGCGTGGTGCTGCGCGGCATCGAGCCCCGCGGCGAGGGCTCCGCGCGCGAGCTGGCGCGCACCCTCGTCGTCGGCGACCTCGCCGGGCTCGAGCGGCCGCCCGGCGCCCCCGGTCTCCCGGGCATCGTCGTCGGGGCCGAACTGGCGCGCCAGCTCGGCGTCGTCGTGGGCAGCGAGGTGCGCGCGATATCGCCGTTCGGCTCCACGACCCCCGGGGGCGTCGCGCCGGCCGTGCGCCGCTTCACGGTCATCGGCATCTTCAAGTCCGGCATGTTCGAGTACGATGCCTCGCTGGCGTACGTCGCGCTGGGCGAGGCGCAGGCGCTGTTCGACACCGGGGATGCCGCCACGGGCATCGAGGTGCGCGTCAGGGACTTCGACCGCTCGCGCGAACTGGCCACGCGCATCCAGGAGGCGCTCGGGCCGGCCTACTGGGTGCGCGACTGGACCGAGATGAACCACGCCCTCTTCGGCGCCATCCGCCTCGAGAAGATCGCGATGTTCGTGATCCTGACGCTCATCGTCCTCGTGGCCTCCTTCAGCATCGTCGGCTCCCTCATCATGAAGGTCATCGAGAAGGGCAAGGACATCGCGATCCTCAAGTCGATGGGGGCGACGCAGGCGCAGGTGATGCGCATCTTCGTCCTCGGCGGCTTCCTCATCGGCGCGGTGGGGACGCTGCTGGGCGTCGCCCTCGGCTGGGGCGCCTGCCTCGCGCTCGAGCGCTACAAGTTCATCCCGCTGCCGAGCAGCGTGTACTACATCGACACGCTCCCCGTCCAGGTCGACCCCCCGCTGGTCGCGTGGATCGCCGGGGCCGCCGTGGCGATCAGCGTGCTGGCGACGCTCTACCCGGCGTGGAAGGCGGCGCGGCTCGACCCCATCCCCGCGCTGAGGTACGAGTAATGTCGACGCCGCTGATCGAGGCGCGCGGGCTGGCCAAGCGCTACGCGAGCGGCCGGCGCACGCTCGCCGTCATCGACGGACTCGACCTGGCGGTCGCGGCGGGCGAGACGGTCGCGATCGTCGGCGCCTCCGGCGCCGGCAAGAGCACGCTGCTGCACCTGCTCGGCGGCATCGACCGCCCGAGCGCCGGCGAGATCCTCTTCGAGGGCGCCCGGCTCGACCGGCTCTCCGCGAACGCGCTCGCGCGCTACCGCAACGCCGCCGTGGGCTTCGTCTTCCAGTTCCACTTCCTCATGCCGGACTTCACCGCCCTCGAGAACGTCCAGATGCCCCTGCTCATGGGCGGCGAACGCGCCGGAGCGGCTGGGCGCCGCGCCGCGGAACTGCTGGCGGAGGTCGGTCTCGCCGAGCGCGGCCACCACCGGCCCGGCGAGCTCTCCGGCGGCGAGCAGCAGCGCGTCGCGATCGCGCGCGCCATCGCGCGCTCGCCACGGCTGCTGCTGGCCGACGAGCCGACGGGAAACCTCGACGCCGGCACGGGCGAGGCGGTCTTCGCGCTGCTGCAGCGGCTCAACCGCGAGCACGGCCTGACGACCGTGCTGGTCACGCACAACGAGGGGCTGGCGCGGGCCGCCGGCCGCACCCTCCGACTCGAGGCCGGCCGCTTCGCCGCGCCCTAGAGGGACGAGGCGAGATTGACCGTGGCCGTCAGCTCGTTGCTGAGGTGGCCGCGCTCGTCCTCCAGGATCGCCGTCAGCTTCCAGGTCCCGACCGGGTCGACACCGCAGGTGAAGAAGAAGCCGTCCCAGATCGCCCTGCCCGGCGACGTCGTGAGGTCCAGGTCCGTCCACGGCACCGAGCGCTCCACGCGCGCCCCGGGCTGGCCGGACTTCGTCTGCTCCTCCAGGACGATGGTGAGCCGGTTGTAGTCGCCCTGCGGGTCGTGGTACCCGAAGGAGATGGTCAGCGTGTTCTTCGGACCGCAGATGGCGTTTGGCGGCCCGACGGCCAGGTCCGTGATGACGGGGCTCGAGCGGGCGGTGGATCCGGACGGGGTCAGCCAGTCGCAGCCGGCGGCCGGGAGAAGGACCGCGAGCGTCAGCAGGCACCACAGCACTCGGCGGATCGGCGGCATCGTCATGGCATCCACACCTCCTGCGGCTGAACCTACCGCCGCACGGCCGAAAACGCAAGCGATGGGGAACGCCGGCGGCCGTCGCTCCCGCGCCCGCCGGCGGGGCGGGGTGCCGCCCCGAGGGGGCAGGCGGCGCAACGCGGCGCCCGCGGCCGGCAGAACTCCTTGCCGAGCCGGACGATCAGCGCGTGATACTCGTTGAAGAGGGCGACGTCGGCGGGCAGCGCCCCCGTGAAGAGCCGCTGGATGTCCGCGTAGGCGGCCCCCTCCCCGACGAGCCCGTGGCGCGAGAGCACGCGCCTGGTGTACGCATCGACGACGAACGAGGGCCGGCCGGCCGCGTAGAGCAGGATCGAGTCCGCGGTCTCCGGCCCGATGCCGGTGATCCCGAGCAGTTCCTCCCGCAGCGACGGCCCGGGGACCCGCAGCAGGCGCGCGACGCTCCCGCCGTGGCGCCGCCGCAGGTGCGCAAGCAGGTGCCCGAGCCGCGCGGCCTTGACGCGGAAGTAGCCCGCCGGCCGGATCAGCTCCGCCAGGGCCGCGGGACGCAGCCGCGCCATCGCCCCCGGCGTCAATGCCCGCGCCGCCCGCAGGTTCGCGATCGCCCGCTCGACGTTCCGCCAGTTCGTGTTCTGCGTGAGGATCGCGCCGACCATGACCTCGAACGGCGTCTCGGCCGGCCACCAGCTCTGGGGGCCGAACGCCGCCAGGAGCGCGTCGTGGATCGCCAGCAGCTCGGCGCGCCCGGCACGGCGCCAGCGCCAGGGCCGTTCGTGCGGTCCGGACGCGGCCCGCAGCCTCTTCCGGGCCGCCCCCGGATCCGTGGCATTCTTGACAGGCACCAGCAAATACCCTATAAACCCTGCGCCCTTTACGGCGGTGTAGCTCAGTTGGTCAGAGCACGCGGCTCATATCCGCGGAGTCGGTGGTTCAAGTCCACCCACCGCCACCAGGTCGTCGCTAAGGGCCCATCTGCGGCGTCGGACTCCTCCCGTCTCCCTGCGGCGTACCACTCGTACGCCTCGGTCGCCGGTTCGTCCTCCTCCTTGCATCTGGACCCTTCTCGACGACCTGGTCAGGCACGGTGCCGGTCCGCCCATCTGCGGCGTTGCACTCCTCCCGTCTCCCTGAGGCGTACCACTCGTACGCCTCGGTCGCCGGATCGTCGTGCGCCTTGCATCTGGACCCTTCTCCTCGCCCTGGCCAGGCATGGTGACCGTCAAGGCCAATCTCCGGCCCCGTGGGTCCCGTGCCCGGGCTGCCCGGGCCGGAAGGGAGCGGATTCTTTCGTCCCAGCAAGGCAGCGGAGACGGGCGCGCGGAGGCAGCCTGGTGGCTGCCGCACAAGCTGCCCGATCCGCAACGCCGCTGGGGCGGAAGAAGCCCTCCCTGCCGCCCGGGCCACTCCGTACCCACGCTGCCCGACTCGATGGGGAGCGGATTTTCGCGTCCCTGCAAGGCAGTCGGGATGGGCGCGCGGAGGTGTGCTGGTGCACACCGCACAAGCAGCCCGACCGACAACACAGCAGGGGCGTGAAAAGCCCTCGCCAGCGAGCCGGGCCGCACGGTCACCGTCGCATGCGGTTGAGTTGGGAGACGGCGGCAAATCCCTCGTCGTTGAAACAGAACAGCTCACGCGAGACGAACACGTCCACGAATCGTTGCCCCGGAAAGGCCGCGAACTCGTGCACGCCCAGCAGGTCGGTCGCATCCTGCTGCAGGCAGCGGTCACCATACTCCATGTCGATCCACGCGTGCTCGACCAGCCCATCCGGGGCCGGAATCTGCCCGACGACGACGCGCACGCCGGCGCTCGGCACCCCGAGGGCGCGGTAGAGACTGGCGAGCAGCGCGGCCTTGCCGAGGCAGCTGGCGCGCCCCGCCGCCAGCGTCTCCTCGGGCGGGCCCGTCGCCCGCATCGGCTCGAAGGCGATCTCGTCGCGCACGAAGCCATAGGCAGCCTCCAGCGAACCGAGTCGCCGCGCGAGGTCCGCCACCGCCGGCGCCTCGGGAGTGACCAGCGCGCTGTAGTCCCGCGGATGGTTCACCCGCATCTGGTGGAACGCCGGCGGCGCCGGCTCCGCCCCGCCCAGGCGATTGCCGAGCGCGACGCCCAGGGCCAGGGTCACCGCCGCCGCCGCCGCGTGCCGCAGGTAGCGCCGCGCACTATCCACCAACCGGCCAGTCATCATCCCACTTGCCTTGTAGACTGAGCCCCGGGCGGTGTCAAGCGCCCGCCCTGCCGTCACTCGCGCGTGCGCGGCCGCCTGTTCGCCGCCAGCACCTTCTTGCGGAAGCGGAAGACCGCCGGGGTGACCTCGAGCAGCTCGTCCTCCCGCAGGAACTCGAGCGCCTGCTCGAGGCTGAAGGTGCGCGGCGGCACCAGCTGCACGGTCTCCTCCGACGTCGAGGCGCGCATGTTCGTCAGCTTCTTCTCCTTGACGATGTTCACGTCCAGGTCGTTCGGCCGCGCGTTCTCGCCGACGATCATCCCCTCGTAGACCTCGTCGCCGGGGTGCACGAAGAGCGTCCCGCGCGGCTGCAGGTGCTCGATCGCGTAGGAGGTCGCCCTGCCCGGCCGGTCGGCGACGAGGGCGCCGTTCGGCCGCTGCGCGATCTCCCCCTTCCACGGCTCGTGGCCGTCGAAGAGGTGGTTCATGATGCCGGCGCCGCGCGTCTCGGTCAGGAACTGGGTGCGAAAACCGATGAGCCCGCGCGCCGGGATGCGGAACTCGAGGCGGGCGCGGCCGCTGCCGTGGTTGACCATCTTCATCATGCGGCCGCGGCGCGCGCCGACCATCTGGGTCACGGCGCCCACGACCTCCTCCGGGCAGTCGACGATGAGCACCTCCACCGGCTCGTGCCGCGCGCCGTCGATGACCTTCGTCACGACCTCCGGCCGCCCGACCGACAGCTCGTAGCCCTCGCGCCGCATCGTCTCGATGATGATCGCCAGCTGCAGCTCGCCGCGGCCGGCGACGAGGAAGGCGTCCGGCGCCTCCGTCGGCTCGATGCGGATCGCGACGTTGGCGAGGGCCTCGCGCGCGAGCCGGTCGCGCAGGTGCCGCGAGGTGACGTACTTGCCGTCGCGCCCCGAGAGCGGCGAGGAGTTCACCGAGAAGACCACCGCGATCGTCGGCTCGTCGACCGTGATCGGCGGCAGCGGCCGCGGCGTCTCCGGGTCGGAGAGCGTCTCGCCGATGCAGACCTCCGCGAACCCCGAGAGCGCCACGATGTCGCCGGGACCGGCCTCGGCCACCGCGACGCGCCGCAGCCCCGCGTGCCCGAAGAGGCCGGTGACCTTGGCCGTGACCACCGAGCCGTCCAGCCGGCACAGCGCGGCCTGCTGGTCCTTGCGCAGCCGCCCGTTGAAGATCCGCCCGACGATGAGCCGGCCGATGTAGTCGTCGTAGTCGATGTTGGCCACCAGCAGCTGCAGCGGCGCCTCCGGGTCGTAGCGCGGCGGGGGCACCGTCGTGACGATCGCCTCGAGCAGCGGGAGCAGGAGCTGGTCCTCGCCGTCCGCGGTCGTGCGGCAGGTCCCCTTGCGCGCGTTGCAGTAGAAGACCGGGAAATCCAGTTGGTCCTCGGCGGCATCGAGGTCGATGAACAGGTCGTAGACCTCGTTGAGCACCTCCGCCGTGCGCGCGTCGGGGCGGTCGATCTTGTTGATGACGAGGATCGGCGTGAGCTTCTTCTCCAGCGCCTTGCCGAGGACGAAGCGCGTCTGCGGCAGCGGCCCCTCGCTCGCGTCCACGAGGAGCATCACGCCGTCGACCATCGAGAGCGTGCGCTCGACCTCGCCGCCGAAGTCCGCGTGCCCCGGCGTGTCGACGATGTTGATGTGCACGCCGTTGAACTCCACCGAGGTGTTCTTGGCCATGATGGTGATGCCCTTCTCGCGCTCGAGCGACATCGAGTCCATCACGCGCACCGCGACGTTCTCGTTCGCGCGGAACGTGCCGCTCTGCCAGAGCAGGGCGTCCACGAGCGTGGTCTTGCCGTGGTCGACGTGGGCGATGATGGCGATGTTGCGGACGTCCTCGCGGGTGGCGGTGCACATGGGCGGGTCTTCTCCTTGCGGCGGCCGGACGGCGGCCGCGCTTTCAGGGTTCGACGAATTCGGCGCGCAGGACCATGTCCACGGACCAGACGCGCCGCAGCGGGTCGTAGCCGGCCAGCAGCCGGCTGTAGAAGGCTTCGAGCCCGGCGGGGGCCGCAAAACGCATCTCCTCCCCCGGGGAGACGAGGACCTCGGCGCGCTCGGCCGGGAAGGCGATGGTGCGCCGCGCGCGCCCCTGCGCGTAGCCGAACTCCGGGATCAGCGCGATGCGCAGGGCGCCGTCGCCGGCAGCGACCGCCTGGACCTCGAGCGCGGACTCCACGTCGCGCCACTCCGTCTTGTCCTCGAGCAGGCCGCAGCGGCGGCCGTGCCCGAGGAACCAGCCCGCGAACGGTATCTCGCGCCCGACGCGGATGAGACCGCGCGCGTCCTGCTCCAGCGTCAGGCTCTGGCGGGACGGCGAACTGGCCACCGTGCGCACCTGCCCCCAGCGCGCGGCGCCCGCATCCGCGGGGACCGTGGGGACGAGGATCTGGCCGGTGGCGCCCCACGCGGCCTCCTGGCCGCTGGCCCGGTCGACAAAGCGCGTCTCGATCCGCACCCGACGCCTCTGCTCCCCCGCGTGCGACGGGCCCTGGGCGTGCGAGGGGCCCCCGCGGCACAGAAGAAGGACCGCGAGGCCCGCGGCGATCGCCGCCGCCGGGCGGAGCGTGTGCGTTGCCTTCATGTCGTTCCTGCGCAATTATACCCCAAACTGTTGGGAACCTGTAATTTTTTCTTGCACGTGGCCCCGGAGGGTTTATAATCGCCGCACGGGTAGGGGGGGCGCTGCGCGCCTGCCGCATTCCGCAGGCTCGGATCGCGCCATTTCAGACCGGACAACGCCGTCTCCGCGCAGGCAAGGGGGGGTGTGATGTCGCGACCGAAGAGGATCTGGTGCTGGATCGCCGCGGCCGCTGCCGTCGGGGTGACCCTGGCGGGGGCGGGGGGATGCGCGTCGATGCGCGACAGTCGCGCGACGTGGCCCATCAAGGAGTACGAGAAGCTGATCGCCGGCCGCCTTGACGCCGACTACGTCGGCAACGTCACCTGCCTCGCCAAGTGCCACGCGCACGATGCCATCGCGCGCGACTTCCGGCTGAGCGTCCACGGCGAGCAGATCGCGGCCGAGACCGGCCTGCCGCTCGTCAACTGCGAGTCCTGTCACGGCCCCGGGAGCCTGGCGATCGCGAACATCGTCGAGGGCAAGTGCGACGCCTCGACGTTCATCGACCTGGAGAAGATCCCCGCGGGGGCGAAGTCGCTGATCTGCCTCAAGTGCCACGCCGGCCAGTCGGTCAAGAGCATCACCGCCTGGCCCGGCAGCCGCCACGCCGCGGCCGACGTCTCCTGCCTCGACTGCCACAAGCTGCACAAGGGACCAGGGCAGAAGGTGGCGCGCAAGGAGATCTACCCGCTGTGCTCCTCGTGCCACAGCCGCGAGGCCGCGATGTCCAACCTCCCCTCGCGCCACCCGCTGGCCGAGGGGATCATGACCTGCGCCGACTGCCACGACCCGCACGGCACGCTCAACGACGGCGACCTGCGCGAGCCGACGACGCGCCTGCTCTGCGCGAAATGCCACGCCGACAAGGCCGGGCCGTTCGTCTTCGAGCACGCGGACCTCATGACCGACTGCCAGACCTGCCACGAGCCGCACGGCTCCACGAACAGCGAGATGACCAGGTGGGCGAGGCCGTTCCTCTGCCTGCAGTGCCACCAGGGTCACAACGGCACGCGGCGGCCCGTCCTCACGTCGGGCGACAAGGCGGCCAGGACGGTCTTCTTCGGCGACTGCGCCGCCTGCCACACGCGGATCCACGGCACTGATCTGCCGGGATACCGCAACGACGACCGGTTCACCCGCTAGCGCGACGGAAGGAGAGCGACCATGCGAACGACAATCCTGCACGCCGTCGCCGGCCGTGCCCTTGCCGCGCTCGGCGTCCTCGCAGTGCTCGCGCTGACCGCCGACCCGGTGCGGGCGGACGAGACCCCCGTGCCCCAGGGCGACAAGATCTCCGAGATCCGGCTCGAGGCCGGCTACCACGTGGTCGACACCTCGGACAACGGGCGGCTGCTGTTTCCCTACGAGCCCTTTGAGAACAGCCTGACCCTCGGTTTCGACCTGCTCTACCTGACCCCCGGCTTCGGCACGCTGCAGGCCGAGGGGAGCTACCTCGGCGAGAAAGCCTGGGACGCCGGCTTCGAGTACAACCACGGCGCGGACGTCGACCTCAAGGCGTCGACGCGCGCCTTCGTCCACCAGGACGAGCACAAGGCCGCGGTGCCAAGGGTCCGCTCCGGCTCGATCGAGGTGGACGCCGACGACGCCGACCCGGACGCCGAGTACGTGGACGAGCGGCGCGAGAGCACCGCCTCGCTCAAGGTGCGCGTCCCCTCCTACCCGGCGCACCTGCGCGCCAGCGGCCGCGTGATGACCCACAAGGGCGACCAGCAGCTGCGCTACTTCTACCGCAGCTGCAGCACGCATCTCTGCCACGTCAACCAGAGGAGCCGGGAGCTCGACCAGGAGACCCGCGAGTTCGCGATCGGCTTCGACACGCACGCGGGGCCCGTGGACATCGCGTACACCCGCTCGGCGCGCACGTTCGAGGACAACGCCCCGGACCCCGTGGATGCCGTCGGCACCATCAACAACGGCCTCCCGGCGGGCAGCTACGTGCACGACGTCAACCCGGACCTCAGCTCGTACGCCGACACCGTCACCCTGAACTCGAACCTCACGAACCGGATCGTCTTCTCGGGGAGCTACGAGGGCGGCGAGCAGGAGAACGACATGAGCGGGGTCGAGCGCCGCACCCACAGCGCCGGCGGCTCGCTCAGCTGGCGCGTGGCGCAGGGGGCCCTGGTGACCGCGCGCTACACCTACGACGACGAGCGCTCCGGGGACCTGAGCGCCGAGGCGCGCGCCCTGCGGGACAAGAACAACGAGGACGAGGCCGCCGAGGGCTTCACCCACCAGCACGCCGTCGAGCCGGAGCGCACCCGCAACACCGTTGAGCTCTCGGCGCGCGTCTCGCCGTTCGACCGGCTCGATCTCACCCCCCGGCTGCGCTACCGCACGCTCGAGCGCTACGCCATCCTCTGGATGCAGGGCGACTCGTACGTCGACAAGACGCAGAAGACCGCGAGCACCCTCGCCGACCTCGGGGCGCGCTACCGCCTCTCGCAGCAGCTGCAGCTCGACGGATCGCTCGGGAACGAGTGGACGGACGACCCGGTCTACGCGCTCGAGAACTCCACGATCCTGCGCTACGGCCTCGGCGGCAGCTGGACGCCGGCGGCCGCGCTGCTGGTGCGCCTGTCCTGGCAGGGCTACCGCGGGGAGAACGACGTCCAGGACGCGCTGCAGCGCGCCTACGCCGCGCGGGCGCCCTACGACGACCTCGACCGCGAGGTCAACGGCGACGCCTTCTCCGCGCTCGTCTCCTACGCCCCGACCAAGGCGGTGAGCCTCTCGGCGGCCTGTAGCCTCGCGGACAACGGCATCGACCAGGACATGATCTTCGGCAGCCCGGACGCACCCACGTTCTCCTTCCTCAGCCGGGACACGGAGTGGACCGGCAGGGTCGAGATGCTCGACCTGCGCGCCAGCTGGGCGGTGACCAAGCGGGTCACGCTCACCGCCGAGGGCATGTGGATCGACAGCCTCGAGCACTACGCGCCCACCTTCCCGGAGGGCGGGTATCTCAAGCAGATCAGCACCGTCGACTTCACCAAGCTCTACGCGACCCTCGCCGCCGACGTGCGCCTCACCGAGCGGTTCGGCCTGCTCGTCTCCGGCTCCTGGGCGGACTTCGAAGACCGGGTCGACGACGCGAACGACGGCTCGACGCTGGGCGCGACCGTCGGGGTGAACGTGCGATGGTAGGCGCGGCAATCCACCGTGGGCTCCGGGGGCGGGCAGTGCCCGCCCTCGCCCTCGCCCTCGCGCTGGCCGCGCTCCCCGCGGCCGGCTGGGGCAAGACCCTCGGCGTCATCTACCCCGAGACGTGCGCCGTCTACGACACCGCCACCGACGCGCTCAAGGCGCAGCTCGCCGCCGCGGGATTCGGCCCCGGCAAGCTGGACATCTTCGTGCAGAAGCCGGCCGCCGACCCCATGTCCTGGGCGAACGCGCTGCGCAAGTTCGGGGCGGTGGAGGCCGACCTCGTCATCATCTTCGGCGACAGCCTGCTGCAGGCGGCGTGCAAGGAGAAGCTGCGCCTGCCGCTCGGCTACGGCTTCGTCTTCGAGCCGGGCCTCGCCGGCTGCGCCCGCTCCGCCACGAACCCCGGGGGCAACGCCTCCGGCGTGAGCGCCAAGACGCCGCTCGCCACCCTGCTTGCCAAGGCGAAGCTGATGACGGACTTCTCGACCATCGGCGTCTTCGACTTCCCCGGCGACCCAGTCGGCAAGGCCCAGATCGAGGAGCTGCGCGGCAAGGAGCGGGAGATGGGCTTCACGGTGACACCGATCACGGTCGCCGACCGCGACCAGAGCGCCGCCGCCCTGCGGGCCGCCCCGCCGCTCGGCGCCCTGCTCATGCCGGGCTGCCCGATCGTCGCCGGCCAGACCGAGCAGCTGCTGGCCATCGCCGCCGAGAAGCGGATCGCCACCATCTCGCTGCTGCCCCCGCGGGGCGGCGCGGCGCCGCTGCTGGCGCTCTACCCGAGCCCGGAGGAGCAGGGGCGCCTCGTCGGGGACCTCGCGGTGCAGATCCTGACGAAGGGGCCGTCTGCGGCCCCGACGACGCCGATCGCCCCGAAGAAGATCGAGCTCGAGGTCAACCTCCCGCTGGCCAAGCAGATCGGGGCGAAGGTCCCGATGTCGCTGCTCGAGAGCGCAACCCGCATCATCAAGTGAGGACCTGACCATGCTTGCACGCCTCGCCGCACTCAGGCTCCGGACCAAGGCCGCGACCGTCGTCGGGCTGATCCTCGTCGTCGTGCTCGGCTTCAACGGCCTGCTCAGCGCCCGGCTGCTCGTGCGCGAGCTGCGCGCGGGCCTGCAGGTGAAGGCGCTCGTGCTCGGCCAGCTCTTCGTCAAGGACGTCAAGAAGGTGCTCGACTTCGGACTCGGCCTCAAGGACCTCGAAGACGCGTCGACGCGCTGCCGCGCGCTCGTCACGGAGTACCCCGACCTCGCCTACGTCATGATCGTCGACGCCGGGGGGACCGTCCTCTTCCACAACGACCCCGCCCGCGCGGGCAAGCCGGCGGGCGAGCTCCTGCCGGCCGGGCTCAGCGAGGCGCGCGACCCGCTCACCACGACCTCCCGGGTGGGGGCCGAGACCATCGACAGCACCGCCCTGCCCGTGCGCGACACCGCGGGCACCTACGCCGGGGCGGTGGTGCTCGGCGTGCGCCGCTCGGCGATCTCCTCCCAGGTCAACACCAACGTCCGCAACGCCCTGCTCACCGGGGCGCTCTCGTTCGCGGGGACGCTCGCGCTGATCATGCTCTTCATCACCAGCCAGATCAGCCGCCCGGTGGAGAAGCTCGTCGGGGCCGCGAACGCGGTGGCCGAGGGCGACCTGACACGCACCATCGAGACCACCACGCGCGACGAGATCTTCGACCTCTACACCGCGTTCAACCACATGCTCACGAGCCTGCGGGAGCTCCAGGGCCGCACGGCCGCCGCCTTCCAGGAGCTGGAGAAGGCGGTCGCCGACGTCTCGGGGCTCGCCGGCGGCCTCGAGAGCGGCGCGGGCGCGCAGTCGCGCTCGATCGAGGAGATCTCCGTCTTCATCTCGCACATGAACGAGCAGTCCCGCGCGGTCTCCCGCACGATGGAGGACCTCGCGCGCACCTCCGAGGAGACGAGCGCCTCGATCCTCGAGATGATCGCCTCCATCGAGCAGGTGGCGCGCAACTCCGAGGCGCTCTCCGCGAACGTCGCCCAGACCTCGGCCTCCGTCGAGGAGGTCCTGACCTCGAACAAGGAGGTCGCGCGCAACGTCGAGTCCTTCAGCCTGCTCATCGCCAAGACGACCTCGGCGGTGACGCAGATCGACGCCAGCGTTAAGGAGGTGCAGGCCCTGGCCCAGGACTCGCGCCAGGTCTCCGAGCAGGTCAAGGAGAACGCCCAGCGCGAGGGCGGCGCCGCGATCGAGGAGGCCATGGGCGAGATGTCGACGATCCGCACCTCCGTGCTCAAGCTCGCGGAGACCGTCGAGCAGCTCGGCGGGAGCGTCGACAACATCGGCGAGATCCTCGTGGTCATCGACGACGTGGCCGAGCAGACGAACCTGCTGGCGCTCAACGCCGCGATCATCGCCGCGCAGGCCGGGGAGCATGGCCGGGGCTTCGCGGTCGTCGCCGGCGAGATTCGCGAGCTGGCCGAGCGCACCTCGAACTCGACCCGCGAGATCGCGCGGGTCATCACCGGCATCCAGCAGGAGAGCCGCGCCGTCGGGCAGCTCGTGCGCGACGGGGTCTCGCGGGTCGACGCCGGCGTGCTCGCCGTCGGGCGCACCGATGCCGCGCTCAAGAAGATCATCGCCAGCTCGGCGCGCGCCTCCGCCATGAGCGCGCGCATCGCCGAGGCCACGGGCGAGCAGGCGGTGGGCAGCCGCGAGGTCGCGCGCAGCGTCACCGAGGTCTCCGAGCGCTCGGCGGAGATCCTGCGGGCGACGAGCGAGCAGGCGCGCGGCAGCGAGACCGTGATGCGCGCGGTCGAGCTGATGCGCGACATGGCCGAGCAGGTGCGGCGGGCGACCGTCGAGCAGACCTCGGGGGCCAGGCTGATCGCCAAGGCGAGCGAGAACGCGACGGCGCTCGCCCGCACGGTGAACAAGGACTCCCAGGAGGGCCTGCGGCTCTCCGAGCGCTCGGTGAGCGAGGTCGCGACGATCCGCGCCGCCGCCAAGGAGACGCTCGAGATCGTCTCGCGCATGAAGCAGATCGTCGACTCCTTCGGGCAGCTCGCCGCGCACCTGAAGAAGACGCTCTCGCAGTTCCGGACCTAGTGCTCCGCGCGTTTCTGGCGCACGCGGGCCGGCACGGGCTGCTGCCGCCCGGGGCCCGCGTGATCGCGGCGCTCTCGGGCGGCGCGGACTCCACCTGCCTGCTGCACCTGCTGCTGGAGGCACGCGCGCCCCTGGGCCTTCAGATCGAGGTCGCGCACGTCAACCACCGCCTGCGCGGGCGCGCCGCCGAGCGCGACGCGGCGGCCGTCGAGCGCCTGGCGCGGCGCAACGGCCTGCCCTTCCACCTCGGGCTCGGCCGCCCCTTCACCGCCGCGGAGCGCAGGAGCGCCTCACTGCAGGAGCTGGCGCGCGAGCTGCGCCTCGGCTTCCTGCTGCGCCTGGCACGGCGCCGGCGCGCGCGGGTCGCGCTCGCCCACACCGCCGACGACCAGGCCGAGACGCTGCTCATGCGCATGCTCGGCGGCGCCGGCCCGCCGGGCCTCTGCGGCATCCCCCCGGCCAGCCACGGCGGGCTCCTCGTCCACCCCCTGCTCTGCGCACGCCGCGCCGAGATCGAGGCCTGGCTCGCCGAGCGGGGGCTGCGCTGGCGGACCGACCGCAGCAACCGCTCGCCGCGCTACCTGCGCAACCGGGTGCGCCACGAGCTGCTGCCGCTGATCGCTCGGGACTACAACCCGGCCATCGTCGGCCACCTTGACCGGCTCGCGCGGGCGCTGCGGCTGGACAACGACGCCCTGGAGGCCGAGGCGTCCCGCCTGCTCCGGGAGGCGATCGCCACCCCGGGCGTCCGGTCCTTCCCGGCCGGGCTCCTGGACTCCGCCCCGCGCGCCGTCGCCGCCCGGGCGCTCCTCGCGGCCCTGCGCGCGCTCGCCCCGCGACGCGCGGACTTCTCGAGCCGCCACCTCGAGGCGCTCCTCGCCCCGGGGAGCGGCGAGCGCTCCTGGGACCTGCCAGGGGGCGTCAGTGCGCGACGCGACGGCGCCGGG
>DATDCY010000213.1 GCA_036524115.1 bacterium
GGCGGCAACGGCACCAGCCCGGGCTTCGCCGCGGGGCCCGCGAACCTCATGGACGAGCACCCGCACCCCGCCGAGACGGCGGACGCGGCGCCGGTCGACGCCACGGGCGAGCTGGCGCGGCTCGAGAAGGCGATCGAGGAGGCGCGGATGCAGACCATCCTCCTCGAGAAGCAGGTCGCCGGGCGCCTCGCCGAGGAGGACGCCGGCATCTTCCACACGCACCTGATGGTCCTCGAGGACCGCGGCTTCCTCGAGAAGCTGCGGCGCGAGGTCGGGCGCGGCCACGGCGCGGCGACGGCGGTGCGGGTGGCCGTCGCCGGCTACCTCGAGGCGTTCGGGCGGATGGAGGACCCCTATCTGCGCGAACGCGCCGCGGACATCCGCGATATCGGCCGGCGCATCCTCGCGCACCTGGCGGGCCGCGGCACGCCGGACCCGGCGCTGGGCGCCGAGGGCATCGTCGTGGCCGCCGAGCTGCTGCCGTCGGACATGGCCGCGCTCGACCCGTTGCGGGTGCTGGGCATCGTCACCGAGCGCGGCGAGGCCACCTCGCACGCCGCCATCATGGCGCGCTCGCTCGGCATTCCCGCGGTCATGGGCGTCAAGGGCGCGCTGCGTGCCATCGCCCAGGGCGACCAGCTGATCCTGGACGCGAACTCCGGGCGCGTCTACGTCAACCCCGGCGAGGTGGTCGCCGCGGAGTACCGCCGGGCCGAGGCGGAGCGCCGCCGCGAGACCGACCGGCTCGAGGGGCTGCGCGAGCTGCCGGCGGTCAGCGCCGACGGCGTCGCCGTGATCCTGCGCGCGAACATCGGCCTGCTCAGCGACGTCGACGTGGCGCTGCGCAACGGCGCCAACGGCGTCGGGCTCTATCGCACCGAGTTCCCCTACATGGTGCGCGAGGACTTCCCCAGCCGCGAGGACCAGTACCGGCTCTACCGGCGCGTCGTCGAGCGCTTCGAGGGGGCGCCGGTGACGATCCGCACCCTGGACGTCGGCGGCGACAAGCACCTGCCGTACGCGGCGCCCGCGCACGAGGAGAACCCCTTCATGGGGCTGCGCTCGGTGCGCTACTCGCTGGAGAACCCGGAGATGTTCCGCACCCAGATCGAGGCGATCCTCATGGCCGGGGCGCACGGCCCGGTGCGGATTCTCTTCCCGCTGATCACGAGCCTCGACGAGGTGCGCCGCTGCAAGGCGGTCGTCGCGGCGGCGCGCGAGGCCCTCGCGCGGGAGGGCCTGCCTTTCGCGGCCCAGGTCCCGCTCGGCGTGATGATCGAGGTCCCGGCCGCGGTCTGGCAGGCGCCGGCCCTGGCGGCGGAGGTGGACTTCTTCTCGGTCGGCACGAACGACCTCGTGCAGTACCTGCTGGCGGCCGACCGCACGAACCCGCTCGTGAGCCGCTACTACGACCACCTGCACCCGGCGGTGCTCGCGGCGCTGCGCCACGTCGCCGAGGCCGCGCGCCGCGAGAAGTGCGGCCTGTCGATCTGCGGCGAGATGGCCTCGGACCCGCGGGCGTTCGTGCTGCTCTTCGGTCTCGGCTACCGCGAGTTCTCGCTGCCCGCGCCGTTCATCCCGCGGATCAAGCAGCTGCTCGCGGCCGTTTCGTCGGCGGACGCGGCCGAGACGGCCGCCGCGTGCCTGCGCGAGGGGGAGGCGACGCGCATCGCCGCCCTCCTCGACGAAGCCATCACCCGGGCCGGCACTGCTCGCTGACAAGGGGGATGGGGAGGGGAGCCGCGGGGCTCCCCCCCGATCGCGTCAGACTACTTGGCGGGTGCGGGCGCCGCAGGCGGTGGCGGCGGGGCGAGGGCATCGTTGACGAGCTTGATGCCCTTCTGCGACTCGTCGATCGACTTCGTCAGCGAATCGCGCGCCAGCTCGGGGTTGTGGTAGCCGTCCGAGTTCTCGGCGGTCCAGTACTCCCAGAGCACGTGCGCCCGCAGGTGCTGGTCCTGCGCCTGTTTGATCACATCGTCCGGGAGCTTGGCCTTCTTCCCCTCGACGATCTTGTCGATCAGCGCCGAGAGCCAGAACTCCGCCTTGCGCAGCCTCCCGCGCGTGTAGGCCTTGACCGAGTCGATCGTGTAGGCGGCGGTCTCCTCGGTCAGGTTCGCGTGGCAGCGCAGGCAGGTCTCCTTGAGCTGGTAGCGCGGCGAGACCACGAAGTGCGAGGTGTAGGTCCTGCCGTCCGCCCCCTTGCGTTTGGCCATGTGACAGTCGGTGCAGGACGCCCCCGCCCTGGCGTGCACGGAGTTGTAGAAGGTCTCGGCCTCGGGGTGCTGCGCCTTCCAGAGCAGGCCGCCGGTCAGCGGGTGCTTGAAGTCCAGGAAGCCGATCTGGTTCACGTAGTGGTCGTAGAGCCCGAGCGCGTCCTTGAAGGGGAAGTGGTTGGTGCGTGGGTCGTCGAACTTCACCGGCTGGCCGGTCTTGACGTCGGTCCCGGGGTTGCAGTTGTACTCGACGTGGCACTGCCCGCAGAGCAGGCGCGAGTCGTATTTCTCGAGCAGGGCGATCTTGCGCGGGAAGCCGCGCATGCCCATGTCGACGACCTCGATCCTGGTGCGGTTGGGGTCCTTGTGCCAGAGCGTGTCGGCCTCCGGCCGGGTCAGCGCCTGGATCAGCCCGTCGCGCACGATGCGCGGCCGCGCCGCGTGGGGGTCGTGGCAGATGAAGCAATTGAGTGCGTAGTTCACGGTGCGCGCCACGTCGACGACGTTGGATGCGCGCGTGAACGTCGCCCCCTTCGCGGCTGGGTCGCCGAGGTACGGCCAGGTGAGGATGTTGTCCTGCGTCTTGCACTGCATGCAGGTGGGGTTGGCCGCGGCGGCGGTCTGCGCCAGCCAGGGCTTGTGCTCGTTGTTCTCGGGGTGGGTGTCGACGAGGTACTCCCAGGTCGTCTTCCCGCCCTTCTCGGCCACATACTCCCAGCCCTTCTTCGGCTGGAAGCGCCCGCCGAAGGCCCGGTCGACCACGAACTGGTCGACGACCATCCAGACGTGGCTGCGGGTGAGATTGTGCTCCTTCGTGAACCCGTGGCCCATCATCAGCTTGTCCCAGAAGGGATTCGGCGAGCGGTTCGTGAGCTGGCTCTTCTCGTCGCGGGCCGGGCGGTGGTACGCCGTCTCGAGGAAGCTCTCGAACTGGGCCTTGTGGCAGACGCCGCAGGCCTGCCAGTCGAACCGGGTCGCCGGGCGCGCCTTCTCGTCGGCGAGGTGCTTGTCGAGGCCCGTGTGGCACGCGTCGCAGAGGACGCCCGCGTGCTTGCCCTTGGCGTGGAGCTTCTCGATCGTGTCGTGGCAGCCGTAGCAGTCGGCCACTTTGAAGCCCCCGCCGAAGGCCGGGGCGGTCGCGCACCCCGCTGCCAGGGCCAGCGACAGCCCCCCGGCGGCGAGGATTCCGAGTGTGATTCCCCACATCTTCATGGCGGTGATCCCTCCCTGTGGCGGCGTGCAGGACGGCTGGCGGGCGGATTCTCGCGGGGGGCGCGGCGGGGCACGGGATGGAACGTCCATGCGTCTTCCCTCCCCGGGGCAGACCACGCAAAGTCTCGTTCCGCGTGTCACAAGCCTGTGTCGAAAAGGTAGGACCTGCCGCCGGCGGCGTCAACCGGATTCGTTCTGTACTATACTCCTGCGCCGAAATATCACCGGGGGAGGGCGATATGGCACAGGTGAAGAAGGGCGATCGGGTCAAGTTCAACTACGCGCTCAAGCTCAAGGACGGGAAGGTCTTCGAGACCAACTTCGGCTCGGCGCCGCTCGAGCTGACGGTGGGCAAGGGCAAGGCGATCAAGGGCCTGGAGAACGCGCTCATCGGCATGAGCGTGGGCCAGGCCAAGACCGCGGTCGTCAAGCCGGCCGAGGGCTACGGACCGAAGGACCAGGCGCTGATCCGGGCGCTGCCGGCCGCCGAGCTCCCCGCCGGGACGGCCCTCGCGGTGGACACCGAGGTCTCCTTCGCCCGCGCCGACGGCTCGCGGGTCGAGGGCCGGATCGCCAAGGTGGACGGCGAGACGGTCACGGTCGACGGCAACCACCCGCTCGCCGGCCGCAACCTGACGTTCGAGATCAAGCTCGTCGCCATCGGCTGAGGCGGCGCGTGAGGATCGGCATCCTCTCGGACTCGCACGACGACATGGAGGCCATCGCCAGGGCGGTGGCGCTCTTCAACGCCGAGGGCGCCGTGCAGGTGCTGCACGCCGGCGACATCGTCTCGCCGTTCACGCACGAGGCGTTCGGCGAGCTGCGCGCGCCGCTCGGCGGGGTCTTCGGCAACAACGACGGCGACCGGGTCCTGCTGTCGGAGCGCTTCAAGGGGGCGCTGCACGTCCAGCCGCACTTCGTGACGCTCAACGGTCTGCGCGGCGTCATCGTCCACGAGCCGGCGCTCGTGCGGGCGCTGGCCCGCAGCGGGGAGTTCGACCTGGTGATCTACGGCCACACCCACGTGCCGGACGTCCACGCCGAGGGCGGGTGCCTGGTCGTCAACCCGGGGAAGGCCGCGCGCCTGCACAAGGGGCGCTCCACGGTGGCGCTGCTGGAGACCGAGACCCGCGAAGCCCGGATCGTCGAGCTCTAGGGCGGCTTCAGGCGGCGGGCAGGTTGCGTCTGACCGCGGCGACGAGGTCGCGGGGGTGGAACGGCTTGTCGAGGTAGTCGACGCAGCCGGCCTCGCGCGCCCGGTGCTCGTAGATCTGCCGCGGGAAGGCGGAGAACGCCACGACGGGGATCGCGCGGAAGCGCTCCTCGGCCTTGATCCGCTTGCAGAACGCCAGCCCGTCCTCGCCCGGGAGGGCCAGGTCGAGCAGGATCAGGTCGATCGGCTCGCGCCGGAGGATCTGCTCGGCTTCGGCGGTCGTCCCGGCGCCGAAGAACTCGAAGCCGGGCTCGCCGCGGAAGAGCAAGTCCACCGCCAGCAGATGATCCGGTTCGTCCTCGACCGCCAGGATCCGGCGCACGGGAGGCGCGGCAGCTGGGCTCATGGTCCGGCATTGTTGCCGCCTCGGCGGCGTCCTGTCAACCATCGCGCGCTTCCCGCTCCCCCCGCCGGGGGCATGGCGGCGCGCGCCGCGATGCTACAATGCGCGCCCATGGTGCGTGACGCGACAAACCCCCCGGGGAGGGAAGAGACATGAAGAAGGCCGCCATCCTGCTCGCCCTGCTGTCCCTGCCGCTGAGCGTCGCCACGGCGCCGGCGGCGGGCATCCGCGTCGGCGTCATCGCCGAGATCACCGGCGACATGCCGGCGGTCGGCGCCTCCTGCAGCAACGCCGCGAAGATGGCCGCCGGGGAGGTCAACGCCGCGGGCGGGCTGGAGGTCGGGGGCACGAAGTACAAGGTCGAGCTGGTCGTCGAGGACAACGGCGGCAAGGCCGACCAGTCCGCGGCCGCGGCGCAGAAGCTCATCACGCAGGACGAGGTGGTCGCGATCATCGGGCCGAACGCCAGCCGCTACGCCATCCCGGCCTCGGAGATCGCCGAGAGCAACCAGACGGTCTTCATCACCCCCTGGTCGACCAACCCGAAGACGACGCTGGACGCCGCCACCGGCAAGCCGAAGCGCTACGCGTTCCGCTCCTGCTTCATCGACCCCTTCCAGGGGAAGGTGCTGGCGAAGTTCGCCCTCGGGACGATGAAGACGAAGAAGGCCGCGGTGCTCTACGACGTGGCCTCGGACTACAACAAGGGGATCGCCGAGGTCTTCAAGGCGGACTACGAGAAGCTCGGCGGGAAGGTCGTGGCCTTCGAGACCTACACCACCAACGACAAGGACTTCTCGGCGCAGTTCACCAAGATCAAGGCCGCCGCCCCGGACGTCGTCTTCCTGCCGAACTACTACAGCGAGGTGCCGCTGCAGATCCAGCAGGCCAAGCGCCTCGGCGTGACCGCGCCGTTCCTCGGCGCCGACGCCTGGGGCAGCGCGGACCTGCTCAAGCTCGGCGGTGCGGACCTCGAGGGCTACTACTTCTCCACCCACTACGCCGCGGACAACGCCTCGCCGGCGGCGGTGAAGTTCATCGGCGCCTACACGAAGGCCTACGGGGCGCCGCCGGACGACGTCGCGGCGCTGACCTACGACGCCTTCGGCCTGCTCTTCACCGCGCTGAAGAACGCCGGGAAGACCGACCGCGAATCGGTGCGCAACGCCCTGGCCAGGCTCCCCGGCTA
>DATDCY010000214.1 GCA_036524115.1 bacterium
CGGCGGCCCCGGCGAGCGCGGCGACCAGCAGGATGAGCCCCGCCAGCGCCGTCGCCTGGCCGGCGCGGTGGCGCAGCGCGGCGCGGTGCCCGCCGCGCACCGCGTTGACGATCCCGAGGGCCAGCCCGAGGAAGACGTGCAGGCAGCCGATGCCGATGCTCAGCCCGAGGAAGAACGGCATGGACTTGAGGCGGTGCAGCCGCGGGTGCAGCGGGCGCATCCCGAAGTGCTCGCCGAGGGTGCCGAAGAACTCGCCGAACGCCACGCCGAAGAGGACGGCGACCGCCGAGGCGTAGAGCAGGACGGTGCCCAGGTCGCGCACGCGGCTGCCCGGCGGGAAGCGCCGGCGCAGCACCAGCGCGAACACCGCGACCGCGAGCCCGTAGCCGACGTCGCCGACGATGAGCCCGAAGAAGAGCGGGAAGAAGAGGGCGAGCAGCGGCGTCGGATCGATGCTGTGGTACACCGGCGGCGGCAGCAGCCGCACGAAGACCTCGAACGGCCGCGCGAGGCGCGAGTTGTGCAGCTGCACGGGGACGCGGCGCTCCTCGGCGGCCGCGACCGCGACGTCCTCCACGACGATGCGCCCGCCCGAGACCGCCTCGAGCTCGGACCGCAGCCGCGCCAGGACGCCGCGGGGGATCCAGCCGGAGATCACGAAGGAGTAGCGCGTCCGGAAGAACGAGGAACGGGCGCCGATCTGCTGCAGCCGCCCCGAGAGCGCCTCGGCGAGCGCCTCGAGGTACCCCCGCCGCTGCACGGCGAGCGCCGAGAGCGATCCGTCGATGTCCCGCACCTCGTTGGGCAGGCGCTCGCCCTGGGTGGCGATCTCCGCGAGCGCGCGGCGCAGCGGCAGCCGCCCGATCTCGGCGGGGAGCTTCAGCTCGCTGAGGTTGCGGTCCCAGAGCAGGGAGCGGACCTTCGCCGCGTCGCTGCGGCCGTAGAGCACGAGCGCGGCGACCGTGTGCTCGTCGACCTCGGTCGAGAAGAGCTGCGCCATCCCGTCGGTGACGCGCTGCAGCTCCAGCTCCAGCAGCGGGACCACGGCCTGCTGCTCGCGCGCGATGGTCAGCCCGACCATCTCGATGTTCTCCGAGTCGCCGACGCTCTCGACCAGCGGGAGGATCGCGCTGACCATCTTCTCGTACTTGACGAACAGCGCGAGCCGGTCCGCCGCCTCCTTGCGCCTGGCCGACAGCGCCTCCACGTGCTGGAAGAGCACGTCGACGACCCGGCGCGTCTCCTCCGAGCGCAGCAGCTCGAGCGACGGGACGGCCTCGCGCGGGACCTTCGGGTGGGGCAGCAGCAGCAGGGAGCGCCGCACCTTGTCGTAGAGCGTCTCCAGCTCGACGCGCTCGTGGGCCTCCTCGCGGTCCTCCGTCCGGCGGTCGCGGATGCTCAGCCGCGCGGTGAGTTCGGGGGGGAGCGCCTCGGGGTGCAGCGCCTCCAGCGCGTAGAGGACGCGCGTGGCGTCGTCGAGCAGCTCGCGCGGACCGTAGATCCGGACGCGGGCCATCGGGACGATCATGGCCCGTCTCCCTGCGATCCGTCTCCGAGGACGAGCGCCAGGAGCCCCTCGGCGGCCCGGGCGACCCGCTGCGCCGGCATCGCCCGGATGGCGCCGGCCTCCCGCGCGCCGGCTGCCTGGACCTCCTCCGCGGCCCGACGCGCCTCGGCGACGACCCGCTCGCCGAGGGCCGCCGACTCGCGGGCGAGTTGCTCGCCGCGGGCGGCAAGGCGCGCCTGCGCCTGATCCCGGGCCTGCCGGACGATTTCCGCGGCGGTCTCGTGCGCTTCGCGCAGGGCGTGCTCTATCTCTCGCTCGCGCGCGTCGATCCGCGCGAGGATCTCGGCGGGGGCCTCCACGGGAGCAGGGTCGCCGGCGGTCGGAACGGTCGGGAGTGCCATCGAACCTCCTCGCCGCCGCAACGGTGCACAGCGCTTCTTGTGAATCAATGTACACGGCACATACCCGAAATGCAAAGGCTTTCCGCCCAGATCCGGGGGGCGCGCCGGCCGCGCGAGGCTGGCCGGATGGGCGCCGCATTGACAATCGGTCGCCCGATGGTAGAGTAACGCGCATTTTCCACAGGCAACCGAGGGACATGAGCGACGAGAGAATTCTCACCATCGGGCTGAACACGCTGCCGGGGATGCGCGCGTGCGCGGCCGCGGCGACGTTCGAGCGCTTCCGGACGGCCGCTGCCATCCTCGCCGCGCCAGCCGAGGCCCTGACGGCCGTGCGCGGCGTCGGTCCGGCGCTGGCCGGGGCGGTGCGCTCGCTGGACGCCGCGAAGGCCGGCGAGGCCGAGGAGCGCCGGGCGCGCGAGTGCGGCGTGAGCATCCTCACGCTCGGGGACGCCGCGTACCCGGCGCGCCTGCGCATGATCCCCGACCCGCCGCGCGTCCTGTACGTGCGCGGGACCCTCGCGCCCGGCGACGACGACGGGATCGCGGTCGTCGGCGCGCGCGCGGCGAGCGCCTACGGGCGCACCGTGGCCGGCCGGCTGGCGCACGATCTGGCCGC
>DATDCY010000215.1 GCA_036524115.1 bacterium
GGGGTCGCGCACGTGCGGGTGCGCGCCGAGGCCGGCGCCGACCCGCGGGAGGCGCTCGCCGCCGCGGTCGCCGCCAACGGCTGGGGCCTGCTGGAGCTGCACGCCGAGCGCCTCTCGCTCGAGGACGTCTTCCTCAAGCTCACGGCGGGGGAGGGCAAGTAGCGAGATGCGCGCCGCCTGGGCCATCGCCGTCAAGGAGTTCCGCGGCGCCTTCGCCTCGCCGATCGCCTACGCCTGGCTCGTCGTCTTCCTCGGCTTCACGAGCTGGTTCTTCTTCCGCGGCTTCTTCGTGCTCGGCCTGGCGACGATGCGCGGCTTCTTCAGCCTGCTGCCGTGGACGCTCGTCTTCCTCCTGCCGGCGCTGACGATGCGCCTCTGGTCGGAGGAGCGCAAGCTCGGGACGCTCGAGGTGCTGCTGACCTGGCCGGTGCGCGAGAGCGAGGCCGTGGCCGGCAAGTTCCTCGGCGGGCTGGGGCTCCTCGCCGTGAGCCTGGCCGGGACGCTGCCGCTGGCGGCGACGGTGTTCGCGCTCGGCGACCCCGACCCGGGGCCCGTGCTCGCCGGGTACTGCGGGCTGCTGCTGTTCGGCGCCGCCGGGCTGGCGATCGGCAGCTACGCCTCGGCGCTGACGGAGAACCAGATCGTGGCGTACATCGGCGGGGTGGCGCTGACGTTCGCGCTCTTCGTCGCCGGCGAGGACTTCGTGCTCGTCGCCGCGCCGGGCTTCCTCGCCCCGCTGCTCTCGTCGGTGGGCCTCGGCGCCCGCTTCTGGAGCATCGGGCGCGGGGTGATCGACAGCCGCGACGTGCTGTACTTCGTCGCGGTCACGCTCTTCTTCCTCTACCTGACCGTGCGGCGGCTCCAGGAGAGCCGCGCCTAGGACGGGCGGGGGGCGACAGACGATGGCGACGCACCGGCGGCTGCTGCGGCTCAACCGGATGGCGCAGACCGCGCTGCTCGCGGGCGTGCTCGTGGCGGCCAACGTCGTCGCGCAGCGCTGGTTCGCGCGCTGGGACCTGACGCAGCGGCGCGAGTACACGCTGGCGCCCGCGACGAAGAAGCTGCTCGCGGCGCTCGACGACCGGGTCGTCGTCAACGCCTACTTCAGCCGGCAGCTCCCGCCGTATCTCGTGCACCTGCGCCGCCAGGTGCAGGACGTGCTCGAGGAGTACCGGGCGTTCTCGCACGGCAACCTCGACCTGGAGTTCGTCGACCCGGGCCCGGACGCCGGCGCCGAGCAGCGCATGCGGGCGCTCGGGATCCCGAAGCTGCAACTCGAGGTCCTCGAGCGCGACCAGTTCCAGCTCTCGAACGTCTACCTCGGGCTCGTCGTGCTGCACGGCGGGCGCCAGGAGGTGCTGCCGGTCATCCAGGACACCGGCAACCTCGAGTACGAGCTGACTGCGGCGCTGCTGCGCCTGACGAGCCCGCAGAAGAAGGCCGTCGGCTGGATCGGGGCCCCGGAGGCGGACCCGCGCGAGCGGCAGGCGGACCCGTTGCGGCGCGAGCTGGGGCGGCTCTACGACCTGCGGGATCTGCAGGCCGAGGGGCTCACCGCGGTGCCGGAGGGCGTCGCGACCCTCGTGGTCGCCGGTCCGCGCGACCTGGACGAGAAGGCGCGCTTCGCCATCGACCAGTTCGTGATGCGCGGCGGCCGCGCGGTCTTCCTCGTCGATCACTTCGAGATCCCCGAGGGGTCGCTCGAGGCGATCCCCCTGGAGGCGGGCGTCCACGAACTGCTCGAGCGCTACGGGGTGAAGGTGGCGCGCGACGTCATCGGCGAGCCGCGCCTGAACGCGCCCGCCGCGTTCTCCTCGGGCTTCATGCAGTTCCGCATCGCCTACCCCTGGTGGGTCCGCGTCCCGGCGGCGGCGCTGGATCGCGAGCAGCCGATCACCTCGCGCCTCGAGGGCCTCGTCCTGCCGTGGGCGAGCGGCGTCGAGCCGCTGGCGGCGCTCCCCGCCGGCGTCAAGGCGACGGTGCTGGCGAAGGCTTCGCCGGACGCCTTCGCGGTCACGGGCAGTTACGACTTCTCGCCGCAGCCGCGGGGGCGCGAGGGCGGGGGGCAGAAGGCACCCGCTGGCGGCCGCCCCCTGGCCGTGCTGCTGACGGGGAAGTTCCCGAGTTTCTGGAGGGGCAAGGCGGCGCCCGCCGGCGCGCCGGCCGGCCAGGTGCGCGGCGAGAGCGCCGAGACGTCGGTCCTGGTGGTCGGCACGTCGCGGCTGGCCCAGGCCGAGTTCCTGCGCCAGTTCCCCGAGGATGGCGCCTTCATCCTCAACGCGATCGACTGGATGACCCTGGGGCCGGACTTGATCGGCATCCGCTCGCGCGTTTCCGAGGAGCGCGTGCTCGCGCCGGTGTCGGAGCGCGCGAAGTCGGCGATCAAGCTCTTCAACGTGATCGCGATCCCGCTGCTCGTGGCGCTGGTCGGCATCGTGCGCCTCAACGCCCGCCGGCGGCAGAGGGGCGAGGCGTGAGATCGCGCGCGACGCTCGTCCTCGCCGCGCTCCTCGTCGTGCTGGGCGCCGCGGCCGCGCTCGTGGCGGGCCCGTGCAGCGCGGACCGGCCGCGCGAGCATGGGCGGGCGCTGCCCGGGCTCGCGCCGGCGGACGTGCAGACCATCCGCATCGCGCGGTCCGGCGCCGAGGTGCTGCTGGCGCGCGCGGGCTCCGGGTGGAAGCTCGGCGCGGCGAAGGAGGCGGCTGACGCCGCGGCGGTCGACGCGTTGCTCGCGGACCTGGCGGCGCTCGAGGTGAGCGCCGTGGTCTCGAAGAACGCCGCGAAGCAGGAGGCCTACGAGACGGACGCGGCGAAGGGGATCGTCGTCCGGCTCGAGGGCGCGGGCGGCAAGCTCGTTGCGGGCTTCACGGTCGGCAAGCGGGGACCCGATTTCGCGAGTGCGTACCTCAAGCGCGACGGCGCGAAGGAGGTCCTGCTCGTCTCGCGCGACGTGCGGACGCCGCTGGCGAAGTCCGCGGAGAACTGGAAGGAACCGCCGAAGCCTCCTGCCGCGACGCCTCCCTCTGGTCAGCCGAAGAAGCCGTAGGTCGCGGGGCAGCCCCCGAAGACCTTGACAGGCGCCGGTTTGCCCCGGAGCATCAGCTCGAATGCGAAAGAGAAGGCTCGCAGTGTCCTTCGTGATCGCGGTCGCGCTGTGCGCGCTGACCTTTGCGGTGTTCTGGCCCGCTACCCGATACGGATTCCTCAACTATGACGATGACATTGTGGTGTGGCGGAATCCCACTGTAAGCAGAGGCATCACGGCGGATGGCCTGCGCTGGGCGCTGACGGGCTTCGATGGGTGGAACTGGAATCCGATTGCCAAGCTTTCACACATGCTGGACGTGCGGCTTTTCGGCCTGCGCGCCGAGCGGCACCACCTGGTGAATCTGCTCCTCCATATGGCAAACGTTGTTCTCGTTTTCGCCGTGCTGCGGTCGATGACCGGCGCAGTGTGGAAGAGCGCGCTTGTTGCAGCCCTCTTCGCCGTTCATCCCCAGCGTGTCGAGTCGGTAGCCTGGATTGCTGAGCGCAAGGACGTGCTTTCGGCCCTGTTCGGCCTTCTCGCCGTCCGAATGTATGTCCATCATTGCCGGAGGCCGGGGCGCTGGCGCCTGGCCGGCACGGGCGTATTCCTGGCTCTCGGGCTGATGTCCAAGCCGATGCTCGTGACCCTGCCCTTCGTGCTGCTCCTGCTTGACTGGTGGCCGCTCGGTCGGGCGTTGCCACTGCGTCCGTCGTTCGCGCTCTTCAAGGAGAAGGCCGCGCTGTTCGGCATGGCCGCTGCCCTCGGCGGAGTGACGTTGCTCGCTCAGAGCCGGGGCGGCGCCATCGCGCCCCTGGACGTCCTGCCGGCGGGCGTCAGGATTGCCAACGCTGCCGGTGCGTACACTGCGTACCTCGGCAAGTTCGCGTGGCCCGCAAACCTCGCCGTCTTCTATCCCGGCGATGTTTCCGTGGCGTGGCGCCCGGCGATCACAGCCGCCGTGGTCCTCGTGCTCATCACGGCGTTCGTCGCGCTCGGTGCCCGGCGACATCCTTACCTCGCCGTCGGGTGGCTCGCCTGCTGCGGCATGTTGGTCCCGGTGAGCGGCCTCGTCCAGGTCGGATTGCAGTCGATGGCGGACCGCTACACCTACCTGCCTCACGTCGGGCTGCTGCTGGCAGTGGTATGGCTTGCCGGGAGATTCTGCGCGGCCTCACCTGCCAGGACCGTCGCTGCGGTCCTGCTCTGCGTGGCGGTCCTCGGCATCCTGGGGGCGCAGTCCGTTCGTCAGGTCAGGTACTGGCGCGATGACGAACTGCTGTTTCGCCACGCCCTCGCGGTCACGCGCGCCAACCACGTCGCCTTGAGCAATCTGGCGAACATCTTGATCGAGCGGGGGGAGTTGCGAGAGGGGATCGAGTTGACGCGCCAATCGCTCCTTCTCCGGCCGCAAGAGGCCGTTGCGCACAACAACATGGGAATCGCCCTCGCGAAACTGGGACGTCTCGACGAGGCGCGGCCATGGTTCGAAACTGCGCTGCGGCTTGATCCGGCGTACCTCCCCGCCATGCGCAACCTCGATCTTCTGCGGCGCCGCATCGGACTGCGCCAGCAAGGTCCGGTTCGCCCGGCTTTCTAGGGGCCGTGCAAATCGGCGACTCCACGATTCATGGCACGGGAATCGGCATCTGTGAGTACAATGTGTCGGTCTGGAAAGCAGATCGCGGTGCGATCGGAGGCGGGGTGAGCGCGAGGCACATTCATGCCAGGCCATGAGGAGAATCCGGTGGAATTCACCTGCGAGCTGACGGTCCGCCTCTACGACACCGACGCGGCGGGCTTCCTCTTCTACGGGTCGCAGTTCCGCCTCGCGCACGCCGCGCTCGAGGAGTTCCTCCAGCACCTGGGCCTGCCGATCGGCGAGGTCCTGCGCCGGCGCGAGGTGCTCTTCCCCGTCGTCCACGCCGAGGCCGACTACCGCGCGCCGCTGAGCGCGGGCGACCGGCTGACGGTGCGCGTCGGCGTGCGGGCGATCGGCGAGCGCTCGTTCACCATCGCCTACCGCTTCCTGCTCCCCGGCGGCCGGGAGGCCGGCGGCGCGCTCACGGTGCACTCCGCGCTGGACACGGCGACCGGCGCCTCGTGCCCGTTGCCGGAGGCGCTGCGCGCGGCGCTTGGGCCGTATCTCGACGTCGCCTAGCGTCTCGTCCCGGGAGTCACGATCTCGAAATCCCCCCTTCCCCCCTTTGCCAAAGGGGGAGAGGGGCGTTCCCAGGTGTCGCCAGCCGGGCCAGCTCCCGCCGATCCGGCTTCATCCCCTCCGCGACGTCCGGCCAGGGCAGGTAGCGCACCGGCGCCTTGAAGCCGGGAAGCGTGCGGCGCAGGAACGCGCCGAGCGCGGCCGGATCAGGAAGGTGCCCGGAAGCCGTGCGCAGGAACGCGGCCGGGCGCGCGCCGAACTCGGCGTCGGGCACCGGCACGACGATCGCGTCCAGCGTGCCGGGGAAGTCCACCAGCGCGCGCTCGATCTCCTCCGGGTGGATGTTCTCGCCGCCGGAGACGAACATGTTGTCGCGCCGGCCGTCGACGACGAGCCGGCCCGCCGCGTCCAGGTGGCCAAGGTCGCCGGTGTGGAACCAACCGCCTCGGTCCCGGGCGGCGCGGACCTCCCCGCCCTCGAGGTAGCCCGCAAAGAGCGTGCGCCCGCGGACGAGGATCTCGCCGCCGGCGTCGAGCGCGATCTCGCGAAACGGCAGCGGGCGGCCGGCCGTGCGCAGCGCCTCCGGCGGGTCGCCGGGGCGGGTCGCGGCGGCCTGCGAGGCCGTCTCGGTCGAGCCGTAGCTGGTGACGAGGCGCGCGCCCAACCGCGCGGCCTCATCGAGCAGCGGCGCCGCCACCGGCCCGCCGCCGAGGAGCGCCGCCTTGAGCGAGCGCAGCGCCTCGCGGCCGCGCGCGTCGCCGAGCAACCGGAAGAGCTGCGTGGCAACGAGCGAGACGTGCGTGATGCCGCGGACGAGGATCGCGTCCGCGAGCGGCTGGTCCCGGTCGGCGAGGACGACCGCCGCGCCGCCCTGGAGGCAGCGGAAGATCACCGCGAGGCCGCCGACGTGCCACAGCGGCAGCGAGAGCAGCCAGCGGTCGCCGGGGCGCAGCGGGATGTTGCGGTTCGACCCGACGGCGCTCGCCCAGTGGTTGGCGAACGAGTGCAGCGCCGCTTTCGGCGCGCCGGTGCTTCCAGACGTAAAGACGATCGTCGCCGGCGCGTCGGGAATGAAGGGCGGGATGGCGCCGGAATCGCGGGCACCGCTCGCTCTCGGCTCGTCGCCGTAGCCGCCCGGCGATTGTGTCTCCGCGCCGGCGCTCCAGAACATCCGCGCGTCCAGCGGATCGATGCCGCCGGTCGCCGGCACCGCCGCGCCGTCCGCCGCGACCAGCCGCCGGCAGCCGACGCGCGCGAGCAGCGCGGGGACCGCCCCGGG
>DATDCY010000216.1 GCA_036524115.1 bacterium
AGCCCATCCCGCTCGACGGCCGGCGCCCCTCCCGCGAGCGCGGCCAGCAGGCAGACCGCGGCGGCGGCGGCCGCACGACCGCCCCTGCCGAGCCCTGCGCTGGCGCCCCACACCGACGGGACCATGACTGCCCTAAGTATAGACGCGATTCGCATGCGCGACACCCCTTTCCCGGCTATACTTGCGCCCATGCAGCCGGCCCTCGAGACCGGACCCATCGTCGAGAAGATCCTTGCTGTCCACGGCGGACGCGAGCGCTGGGAGAGCCTCTACGCGCTCGAGGCCGAGGTCTCGGCGCGCGGCCTGCTCTTCGCCTTCAAGCGGCGCCCGGCGCTGTGCCATGCCAGCGTGACGGCCATGGCGCGCGAACCGCACTTCCTCTTCCACGACTACCCCTCGCCGGGGATGACCGGCGAGCTGATCGGCAACGAGGAGGTGCGGATCCTCGGCAGCGCCGGCCGCGTCGTCGAGCGCCGCGCCTGCCCCCGCGCCCAGATGAACGCCCCCGGGAAACTGCTGGGCTGGGACGACCTCGACTTCGTCTACTTCGGCGGCTACGCGACCTGGAACTACCTGATGCTGCCGCGGCTGCTCCTGCACGACGGCGTGCAGGTGGCGGCGGTGCCGCCGCGCCGCGGCATGCCCGCCACCTGGACGTGCCTGCGGGTGCGCTTCCCCGAGTCGCTGCCGACACACAGCGCGACGCAGCTCTTCTTCTTCGACGAGCGCCTGCACCTGCGCCGCCAGGAGTACGTCGCGGAAGTGGTCGGCGCCTGGGCGCGCGCCGCCCACTTCTGCGAGGACTACCGCAACTTCAACGGCTTCAAGGCGCCGACGCGCCGGCGCGTGCGCCCGATGATCCCCGGCAACATCGCCCTGCCCGGCCCGACGCTCGTGGCGCTCGACGTCCACCTCATCCGGGCCGAGTACGACCCCTGAGCCCAAGTCCGCGCGTACGCGCGGATCAGACAAATCGACTTGTCATCGTGCTTCGACTGCAGCGCCTGGTTCTTGACAAGCCCTTCCCTGTCAGCATGGGGCGTAATCACCTTGCTCCAATCCAGATCAACAGGTACCCCTTGCTGGATCCGCGCGTGCGCGCGGATCGTGGCCTGAGCGCCGCTACCTGACCAGCGCCACCTCGCCGCTGTCCAGGTCGTAGCGGGCGCCGACGATCCTGATCTCGCCCTTCTCGACCATCTCCGCCAGGATCGGCTTGGACTCGCGCAGCAGGGCGACCGTGGCGGCGACGTTGGCGGCCACGGCGGCCTCCACGGCGTCCCCTTCCCCGCCCCTGGCCTTCTCGACGGCCGGCTTGAGCGCCGCCATCAGGGCCGGCAGGTGGCCGGGGAGCTCGCCGCCCTTGACCGCGGCCGTCACCGCGCCGCAGCGCTCGTGCCCGAGCACGACGATCAGCCGCGAGCCGAGGTGCTCGACCGCGTACTCCATGCTCGCGATGCCGATGTCGTCGGCGACGTTGCCGGCGACGCGGACCACGAAGAGATCGCCGAGGCCCTGGTCGAAGATCACCTCCGGCGGGACGCGGGAGTCGGAGCAGCCGAGGATGACGGCGAACGGCTGCTGGCCTTTCGCCAGGGTCGTCCGGCACGCCACGTCCTGCTCGGGGTGCGCGAGCTTCATCTCGACGAAGCGCCGGTTGCCGTCCATGAGCCGCGCAAGGGCCTCGTCCGCGGCAACTCCCCTGGCCTCCTCGGCGCACAGCGGCAACGCAATGCCGAGCATCGTCCCGAACACAGCGGTCGCGATCTTTGCCTTCATCCGCATCCTCCTGCCGGCTGCCTGCCGGCGCGCACGGCATTCTCCACCGGCGCTATCTCCGAGTCAATCACCCGGATTTGCCTGTTCCCGGCCCCCGATTTCTGGTACAACGATGCTCCCGGACAACCGAGAGGATGGAAGCATGACGAAGATCCGCGTGCAGAACCCGATCGTCGAGCTGGACGGCGACGAGATGACCCGCATCATCTGGCAGCTCGTGAAGGAGAAGCTGATCCTGCCGTTCCTCGACGTGCGGCTCGAGTACTACGACCTCGGGCTGCTCAACCGCGACGCGACTGAAGATCAGGTCACCCGCGAGGCGGCGGCGGCGATCGCCCGGCACGGCGTCGGGGTCAAGTGCGCCACCATCACGCCGAGCATGGCGCAGGTGACGGAGTTCAAGCTCAAGAAGGCCTGGCCGAGCCCGAACGGCACGATCCGCGGCGCGCTCGACGGCACGGTCTTCCGCAAGCCGATCATCTGCCCGAACATCCCGACGGCGGTCCGCAGCTGGGTCAAGCCCATCGCCATCGGCCGCCACGCCTACGGCGACATCTACAACAACCGCGAGTACCTCGTGCCCGGGCCCGGGAAGGCCGAGCTGGTCTTCACGCCCGCGGAGGGCGGCGAGCCGGTGCGGATCACGATCCACGACTTCGGCGGCCCCGGCGTGATCATGGGGATGCACAACACGGCGAAGTCGATCCGCTCGTTCGCCCGCGCCTGCATGAACTACGCGCTTGCCGAGGGCGTCGACCTCTGGTTCGCGACCAAGGACACGATCAGCAAGACCTACCACACGCTCTTCAAGACCATCTTCGCGGAGGAGGCGGCCGCGCGCGCCGGCGAGTTCCGGACGCTCGGCATCTCGTATCGCTACATGCTCATCGACGACGCCGTGGCGCAGATCGTCAAGCACCCGGGGGGCATCCTCTGGGCCTGCATGAACTACGACGGCGACGTCCAGAGCGACATGGTCGCGGCGGGCTTCGGCTCGCTGGGCATGATGACCTCGGTCCTCGTCTCGCCGGACGGGAAGTTCGAGTACGAGGCCGCGCACGGCACCGTCAGCCGCCACTACCGCGATCACCTCGCGGGCCGCGAGACGAGCACGAACTCGGTGGCGACGATCTTCGCGTGGTCGGGGGCGATCCGCAAGCGCGGCGACCTCGACGGCACGGACAAGGTCGTCGCGTTCGCCGACCGCATCGAGCAGGCGGTCCTCGGCTGCATCGCCGGCGGCGTGATGACGCGCGATCTCGCCCGCATCATCCACGGCACGATGGACCCGCCGCGCGAGAGCTGGGTCGACACCGCGGGCTTCATCGACGCGGTCGCCGCCCGCCTTCAGAGGTAGCCGGGGTCGCTCGGGAGGCCCTGGCGCGTCCCGGCGGCGCCAGGCCGCGCTACCCGGTCTGCGGCAGGTAGCCGACCCGCAGGCAGCCCCACGGCCGCCCGCCGACCGCGATCGGCACGGCGACGTCGACGACCAGCTCGCCACCGGCCTCCAGGGGGCGCCGGAAAGCCTGCCCGATGAACCGCCCCGAGCGGGCGCCGGCCTGCGAGACCGGGTCCTTCATGATCACCCCCGCGCGCGCCCGCAGCAGGTGCGTCGGCATGAAGCCGTTGCGGTCCATCGCGACCACGTACACGAGGCTGGGGTGGCGCGCGGCCCACCCCCGGAGCAGGGGCAGGATCCGCCCGTCGAAGTACTCCACGGCGCGGTTGGTGTGCCGCTCCCCGGCGACGGGGATGTAGGCCTCGTCGAAGAGCGCTTCGGCGGCGAGCCGCCCCTCGCGGACATCGCGCTCGAGCGTCCGCCGGAACTCCTCGGCGGCCTCGAGCAGCAGGGACTCCACCTCGCGGTCGGTCGCGTCCAGACGGAACGCGCACAGACGCGAGTAGATGCCGATCGTGCTGCGCGCGACGGCCTCGCCGGCCTCGGCGATGCGGTCGGCAAGCTGGCGCCCAACCGTCGCCTGCGCCGAGACCTCCTCCATGCGCGCCGAGACCTCCCGCACGATCTTCGTGGCCTTGAGGGTGATCGTCCGCAGCGACTCGTCGGTCAGACGCGCCTTCTCGAGGCTCTCGGTCGCGCTCGCCAGCGCGGCCTCCATGTTCCTGAGCGACGTGCCGGCCTGCTCCTTGATGACGGAGACGACCTCCCCGATCTCGCGCGCGTACTGCGACGAGCGGTCCGCGAGCTTGCGCACCTCCCCGGCGACCACCGCGAACCCGCGCCCCGCCTCGCCCGCGCGGGCCGCCTCGATGGCGGCGTTCAGCGCCAGCAGGTTGGTCTGGCGCGCGATCTCGCCGACGACGGAGACCGAACCGGCGATCCGCTCCGAGGCGCTGGAGAGCGTCCGGTTCGTCTCGGCCCACGACGAGATCTGCGCGGCGAGCCGCCGGACGCTCTCCAGCGCCGACTCCTGCGCGCCCGCGCCGGCCGACCGCCCCTCGCCGGCGCCGCTGCGGTCGATCGCGTGCGCGATCTCGTCGATCGTGACGGACATCTCCTCCAGTTCCTCGACGACGCGCGCCGCGAGGGTCTCGGTCCGGTCCGCGGTGCGGGCCATCTCGGCGGCGTCATCCTTGACGCCGTCCGAGAGGTGCGTCTGCGCCAGGCCGCTCGCGAACAACTCCTTGAGCGTGGCGCCGGCCTCCTGGAGCAGCGCGTTGACACGCTCGAGCGCGCGCTCGCCGTTCCAGCGCCCGGTGAGCCGCAGGCCCAGGTCGGGCCTCCCATCCCCGTCGATCGTCCTCCCCTTCATTGTGCCGACACCTCACAGTCCCGCTTCGTCCGCTCCGTCGAGCGCCTCGAGGTTGGCGCGGGCGCGCGCGGACGTCGGATCCGCGGCGAGCGCCCGGCGGTACCGCTCCGCCGCGAGGCCGCGGAACTGCGGCCCCCGGCGCTCGGCGACGACGCCGAGGTTGAACCAGACCTCGCCGAAATCCCCGAGCGCGAGCGCCGCCTGGTACGCCTTCTCGGCCTCGTCGAAATCGCCGTGCTGCGCGTGAGCCGCGCCCAGCGAGTTGAGGACATCGGGGTCCCCCGGGTTGGCGGCGCGCGCCCGCGCCAGGTGCGGGAGCGCCCAGTCCGGCTCCCCCCGCATGAGATAGACCTGCCCCATCTGGAAGTCCGCGCTGATCCGCTCGCGGCCGGCGCCGAACCAGTCCGGGAAGACCGC
>DATDCY010000217.1 GCA_036524115.1 bacterium
GCCTGCAGGGGAGCCGCGGCCGTCGCGGCGGCCGAGGCCAGCGGCGCGACGCCGCCGGTGAGCGCCACGAAGAGCGCGGCCGCCGGCACGAGGACGGCGGTGAGCGCCCGCCGCCAGCGCGCCGACAGACGCCAGAGCATCTAGGCGATCTGGATCTGGCGGAGCAGGTCCAGCTCGTCGAGGACCTTGCCCGTCCCGCGCACGACGCAGGTCAGCGGGTCCTCGGCGATGGTGATCGGCAGCCCCGTCTCCTCGCGGATGAGCGCGTCGAGGCCCCGCAGCAGCGCGCCGCCGCCGGCGAGCACGATGCCCTTGTCCACGATGTCCGCGGCCAGCTCCGGCGGCGTGCGCTCCAGGGCGATCCTGATGCTGTCCACGATGGCGTTCACCGGCTCGAGCATGGCCTCGCGCACCTCGTCGTCGGAGATCCGCTGCGTGCGCGGGATCCCCGCCACGAGGTCGCGCCCCTTGATCTCCACGCTCTGCTTGGCCTCCAGCGGGAACGCCGAGCCGACCTCGATCTTGATCTGCTCGGCGGTGCGCTCGCCGATGAGCAGGTTGTACTTGCGCTTGACGTAGTTGACGATCGCCTCGTCCATCTCGTCGCCGGCGATGCGGATCGACTTGGAGTAGACGATCCCCGAGAGCGAGATCACCGCGACCTCCGTGGTGCCCCCGCCGATGTCCACGATCATGTTCCCCGACGGCTCCAGGATCGGCATGCCGGCGCCGATCGCCGCCGCCATCGGCTCCTCGACGAGGTAGACCTCGCGCGCCCCCGCGGACTGCGCCGAATCCTTGACGGCGCGCTTCTCGACCTGCGTGATCCCCGACGGGACGCTGACCACGATCCGGGGGCGCACGAGGGTCTTGCGGTTGTGCACCTTCTGGATGAAGTAGCGCAGCATGGCCTCGGTGATCTCGAAGTTGGCGATCACGCCGTCGCGCATCGGCCGGATCGCGACGATGCTCCCGGGGGTGCGCCCGAGCATGTTCTTCGCCTCCTTGCCGACGGCCAGCACACGGTTCGTGTCCTTGTGGACGGCGACCACCGAGGGCTCGTCCATGACGATGCCCTTGCCCTTCTGGTAGACGAGGGTGTTCGCCGTGCCGAGGTCGATGGAGAGGTCGTTGGAGAACATCCCCCAGATCGCGTTGAAGACCATCGGTGCTTCTCCCTTGCGGCCGCTAGGGGCGGCCCGTTGGTGTCAGGTGCATTCGATCTCGCGCCAGAGCAGGCCGCCCGCCCCGGTGACGCCCGCGAGCTCGCCGAGCGCCGCGCGCGCGAAGCCGACCCGCGTCGCGGGCGCCGCGAAGGCGCGCCGGCGCAGCTCCTGCTCGGCGTGCGGCATGAACAGGTCCCAGGCGGGCAGCACCCCGCCGCCGATCACGATCCGCTCCGGGTTGAGCAGGTTCACGAGCGTGGCGAACGCGATGCCCAGCGCCCGCCCCGCCTCGCGGTACGCCTGCCGCGCGTTGGCGTCGCCCTCGAGCGCCCGGGCGTGCACCAGCTCCGCGCTGACGGCCTCCTCGGCGCCCGAGAGCTCGCGGTACCGATCGACGATCGCCGTCGCCGAGGCGTACGTCTCGAGGCACCCGGCGTTGCCGCAGCGGCAGGTCCTTCCGGCGGCGTCGACGGTGATGTGGCCGATCTCCCCCGCCATGCCGTCGGCCCCGCGCCAGAGCGCGCCGCCGAGCACCAGCCCGCCGCCGACGCCGGTGCCGAGCGTCAGCAGCGCCATGCTCGAGCACCCCTGGCCCGCGCCGCGCCAGTGCTCCCCGTACGCGGCGGCGTTCGCGTCGTTCTCGAGCGCGACGCGCATCCCGAGCGCCGCGCCGACGCGCTCCCGCAACGGCACGTCGCGCCACCCCGGCAGGTTCGGCGAGGAGACGACGACACCCTCGGCGGCCGCGATGATCCCCGGCGCGCCGAGCATGACGCCGAGCACGCGCCCGCCCCCCGCCTCGACCTGCGCGACGACGGCGCGCACCGCGGCGATGATGCGCTCGACGAGCGCGTCCGGGCCCTGCCGGGCCGCGGTCGGCTCGCGGTGGAGCGCCTCGACGCCGCCGGCGCGGTCGATGGCCGCGACCCGGAGGTTCGTGCCCCCGAGGTCCATCCCGACGACGAACTCGCCCGCCACGCCCCCGCTCTCCCCCATCCCTAGTCTCCGCGGCCGACGGCGTGCACGCGGCTGTATTCCGGCACGCGCGCGCCGTCGCCGAGCACGAGCCCGGCCAGGCTCGTGTTGGCGCCGACGCTCACCCCGTCGCCGAGCACGCAGCCCTTGAGCCGCGCGCCTTCGCCGACCTCGACGCCGTCCCAGAGCACGCAGTTCTCGAGCACCGCGCGCGAGCCGATGCGGCAGCCGCTGCCGACCGCCACGGCCTTGTGCAGCTGCACCCCGTCCCCGCACGTGGTGCCGGGGCCGATGAGCGCGCGGCCCATCGCCAGCAGCCGCTCGCCCGTGACGACCCCGGCGCCCAGCCACAGGCCGCTGCCGCGCCGGCGGTAGCCGCGGTGGCGCCGCTCCGGCTGCTCGAGCAGGTCGCGGTGCGCCTGCAGGTACTTCTCCGAGGTGCCGATGTCCAGCCAGTAGCCGCCGTGCACGAAGCCGTAGAACGGGACCCGCTCCTGCACGAGCCGCGGGAAGAAGTCGCGCTCGATCGAGCAGTGCCCCGCCGGGAAGTGGCGCAGCAGCTCCGTTTCCAGGACGTAGACGCCGGCGTTGACCGTGTTCGTGCTGACCTCATCCCAGCTCGGTTTCTCGAGAAAGCCCTGCACGCGGCCATCGCGGCCGAGCTGCACGAGGCCGTAGGCCGTCGGGTCCTCCACCGGGGTGAGCACGATGGTCGCCTGGGCCCGCCGCGCGCGGTGGAAGGCGAGAACGGCGCCGAGGTCGACCGTGCTCAGCACGTCCCCGTTGAGCACGACCAGCGTCCCCGTCCGCCCCGCGGCGGCGTAGCGCACCGCCCCGCCCGTGCCGAGGGGCTCGTCCTCGACGGTGTACGAAAGGGCCAGGCCCCGCGGCGAGAAGCCCCGGATCGCGGCCTGCACGGCCTCCGGCCGATAGGAGAGGCTGAGCACGGCGCGGCGGATGCCCGCCGCACGCAACGCCTCGAGCTGGTAGGCGAGGAACGGCCGGTTCGCCAGCGGCACGACCGGCTTCGGCCGCGCCAGGGTCAGGGGCCGCAGCCGCGTCCCCTTTCCCCCGGCGAGGATGATCGCCCACATGCCTCCCGAGTCCCTGTTCCGATTGTTCATGGTGAATTGCGAATGTTGCCACACCTCGGCGATTTCCGTCAAGAAATCGAGGGTCGCGGGGTGGGCCGGCGGCCGCGGACGTGCTAGGATGCCGCCATGGTGTCCGCCCCCCGCCTGCGCGCCGCCCTCGCCGCCGCGCTGCTCGCGGCCACCGGGGCCGCCCCGGGCCTCTGCGCCACCGCTTCCGAGGCCAACGAGGCGGGGGCTGCGCTCTTCGGCTCGGGCCGTCCCCGGGAGGCGATCGCCAGGTTCGAGGAGGCGCTCGCCCTGGACCCCGGGTCCTCCGCGATCCGCCACAACCTCGCGGCGGCGCTCGCCGCGGCCGGCCACGAGGAGCTGCAGGCGGGCAATCTCGACGAGGCCCGGGCGCGCCTCGAGCGCGCCGCGGACCTCGCCCCCGGCGAGGCGTCCGTGCAGTTGCTGCTCGGCGTCGTGTTCTTCCGCCGCGGCGACCTCTACGAGGCGCGCCAGCGGGTCGACCGCGCGCTGGAGATTGCGCCGGGGATGGCCGAGGCGCGGGAGCTCTCCGGCGACCTGCTCTACCAGGAGGGCTCGCTCCAGCGCGCGCGTCGCGAGTGGGAGGCCGCGCTCGCGGGCGCCGGACCCCGGCAGCACGCCGTCCGCGCGAAGCTCGACCGCCTCGACCGCGAGCAGCCGGCCGAGGACGGCTTCGGGCGCGATGTCAGCCGGCACTTCACGCTGCAGTTCGACGGGCCCGTGCCGCCCGAGATCGCCCGCACCGCGCTGCGCCTGCTGGAGGAGGCGTACGGCCGGATCTGGCGGGAGTTCTCCCGGCCGCCCCAGCACGACGTCCCGGTGATCCTGTACTCCCGGGAGCTCTTCAGCGAAGTCACGCGCAGCCCCGCCTGGGTGGCCGGCTCCTACGACGGGAAGATCCGCGTGCCCGTCGGCGGGCTCGCCACGGCGGCTGACGCCGAGGCCCTCGGGCCGATCCTCGCGCACGAACTGACGCACGCCTTCGTCCGCGCGAACGTGCCCGGGTCCCTCCCCCTCTGGTTCGAGGAGGGCCTGGCCGGGCACTTCCAGGGGGTGACGGCGGAGGCCGCGCTGCAGACGCTGCGCGCCCACCACCGCCGCTTCGCCCGCCTCGACGAGGTGAGCGCGGCGCTCCGCGCCGGCGCGGACATCGCCGCCGCCTACGCGGCCGCGGCCCTGGCGGTCGCGGAGATGGTCCGGCTTGACGGCTTCTGGCTGCCGCGGCGGACCCTCGAGGCCGTCGGCGCGGGCGCGGCGTTCCCCGAGGCCTTCCGCCGGAACGCCGGCATGGGGCTCGACGAGTTCGAGGAGCGCTGGGCGCGCCTGCAGGGCTGAAGCCGTCAGCTTGTCTTCGCGAGGCGTCTTCCACTATAGTTTTCCGGTGAGGTTCTTGCACCGGGTGGGAGGAGGCTGCCGGACGTGAAGCGCGCGTACCGCGGTGTCGGGGTGGCCCTCCTGGCGTGCGTTGTCGGCGCGCTCGTCTGCGCGTGCGGGCGGGAGCCCGCCCCGGAGTCCCCCCAGCCGCCCGCCGCGGCAGTTACGGGCGGCATCACGATCGCGTTGCTGCCCGAGCGCAACGTCTTCGAGCAGAAGAAGCGCTACCAGCCCCTCCAGGACTACCTCTCGCGCGCCTGCGGCTGCGCCGTGACCTTCAAGCTCCTCGACAACTACCAGCTCATCTTCAGCGAGATCATGGAGAGCCGCGTCGACGGCGCCTTCTTCGGGAGCATGAACGGCGCCATCTCGCTGCTGCGCGGCGCCGTCGAGATGCTCGCGCGCCCCGTCGACCTCAAGGGGGTCTCGACGTACCAGGGCGTGATCTTCACCCGCGCCGGCAGCGACGTGACGATCGACCCGAGGACGTGGCGGGACAAGCGCATCGCGCTCGTCAACAAGGCCACGACCGCCGGCTACCTCTACCCCCTGGCCCTGCTGCGCCACTCGGGCTACACCGCCGACCCCGCGGCGTTCTTCCGCGCGATGTCCTTCACCGGCAGCCACGACGCGGCGATGCTCTCGGTCTTCAAGGGCGAGGCCGACCTCGGCGCCTGCAAGAACACCGTCTACGACGAGCAGCTGCGCGAGCACCCGGAGATCGCGGAGACGCTCCGGGTGCTCGGCGAATCCGCCGCCGTGCCCTCCAACGGCCTCGGCGTGCGATCCGGGCTGGACCCGGCGCTCAAGGCGAAGCTGCGCGAAGCGCTCCTCGGCATGCACCAGAACGAGGACGGGCAGCGCGTGCTGCGCCAGATCGGGACCCAGCGCTTCATCGCGACGGACCGGGCCGACTACGAGCCGGTCTTCGCGATGGCGCGCGACGCCGGCGTCGACCTCGCGGGTTGGCCGCTGCGCGACCTGCACTAGGGCTGCCGGCCGTGAGCCTGCGCACGCGGATTCTCGTCGCCGCGCTGCTGCTGCTGGGCGTCTCGGCGGCCGGCGTCGTGATCATCGTCGGCAACCTGCACGCCATCATCAACAACCAGCGCCTCATCGTCTTCAAGGACGAGACCTTCCACGAGCAGGAGCGCGCCCGCGCCCTGATCATGTCCTCCCAGGTCCTGCTCTACCAGCACCAGGCGGGGTACACGCGCGACATCGACCGGCTCATCGACGACATCGCGGTCTTCGAGGAGATCCTGCTCTCGATCGTCCCCCACTACCGCCAGCACCTGCGCGAGGAGGACTGCACCTCCTGCCACCGCGACGCACAGGTGCAGATCGACCACCTCGACGAGCGGGTGCACGCCATCCTCGTCGACCTCGAGCGCTTCCGCGAGAGCGTGAGCATCATCATCACCACGAACGACCGCGAGGCGCGGCTGCTCCAGCACGGCGCCGCGACCGCGCGCGGCCAGCGGATGATCGCCTCGCTCCAGGAGATCAACACGAATGCCGCGCACATGGTGGCCCAGTTGCGCGTGCGCAACGAGCGGCTGCTGCGCCGCTCCGTGCTGGACATCGAGATCACCCTCTTCGTCGTCGGCCTGATCTTCACGGTGACCCTGGCCTACGGGCTCGTGGCCAGCCACCGCCTCTTCGTCTCGCTGGTGCGCGGCACCGAGTCGCTGACGCGCGACGAGTTCACCCACCGGCTGGCGCTGGCGAACCGCGCCGACGAGTTCGGCCTGCTCGCCGGCCGCTTCAACCTCATGGCCGAGCACCTCCAGGAGCGCGACGAGCAGATCCGCCGCAAGACCGAGCAGATCGAGGACGCCAACCGCCAGCTCCACGAGCTGAACGAGACGCTCGAGGAGAAGGTCGAGGCCCGCACGCACGACCTGCAGGCGACGCTCGAGCAGGTGCGCCAGACCAGCGTGGCGCTCGAGGACTCGCGCCGGCGCCTCGAGGTGGCGAACCAGGAGCTGACGCGGGCCAACCAGGCCAAGGCCAACTTCCTGTCGATCGTCTCGCACGAGCTGAAGACGCCGCTCTCGGTCATCAACGGCTTCCTCTCGCTGATCCTCGACGAGCGCTACCAGAGCGATCCGCGCCAGCTGCGCGAGGCCGTGCAGATCTCGAAGCGCCGCGGCGAGCAGCTCTCGCGCATGATCGACGAGCTGATCGACCTCTCGCGGCTCGACGCCCGCTCGATGGTGCTGCACGTCGAGGAGACGGACACCGCGGCGCTGCTGCGCGAGCTCGCCGCGGAGTTCGCGGAGGAGACCCGCCGCCGCGGGCTGCGCCTCGAGCTGCACCTGCCGGAGGCGCCGCCCACGGTCCCCTGCGACGCGGACAAGATGCGGCAGGTCTTCACCAACCTCCTCGCGAACGCGATCAAGTTCTCGCCCGACGGCGGCCGGATCGACCTCGAGCTCGAGGTGCGGGCGGACGAGATCGTCTACTGCTGCCGCGACACCGGCATCGGCATACCGGCGACCGAGGTCGAGAAGGTCTTCGAGAAGTTCTACCAGGTCGACTCGACGGCGACCCGCCGCTTCGGCGGCGCGGGCCTCGGCCTGAGCATCGTCCGGGAGATCATGCTGCTGCACGGCGGCAGGGCCTGGGCCGAGAGCTCCCCCGGCCACGGCAGCACCTTCTTCGTCTCGCTGCCGCGCCACCCGCGCACGGCGGCTTCCGCGGCGCTTCCCGAGGCGGCGGCCGCGCAAGCCGCCGGCGACGCTCAGCCGGCCGGAGCGCCGCCCGCCTGATCCCCGCCCCCCGGTTCCTCGGGGTGGAGGGCCGTGTACACCGCGGCCGCGGCGCGCGCCGGGACCAGCCGCTCGAGGTCGGCGCGCGAGGCCGCGCGGACCCCCGCGATCCCGCCGCAGGCCTCGAGCAGGCGAACCTGTCGCTTCGGGCCCAGGCCGGGGATGCCGCTCAGGGGGCCCGTGAGCAGCCGCCGCGAGCGCAGCATGCGGTGGTACGCGACGGCGAAGCGGTGGGCCTCGTCGCGCACGCGCTGCAGCAGGGCCAGTGCCGGATCCCCGGACGCGAGCGCGAGCGGCGCCCCACGCCCCGCGGCGAAGACCGCGTCGGTCCCCCGCTTCTCGGACGGCTTCGCGATCGCCAGCAGCAGGCGCGGGCGCCAGGGCGACCCCGCCAGCGCCCCCTCGACGGCGCCGAGCTGACCCCGGCCCCCGTCGAGGAGGACCACGTCCGGCCCCGTCCAGGAACCGGAGGCGACGCGCGCCGCGAGCCGGCCCACGGCCTCCGCGAGCATCGCGAAGTCATCGGGCGCCCCCGCCCGCCGGATGCGGAAGCGCCGGTAGCGCTGCCGGCGCAGGGCCCCGTCCTCCCACCAGACCAGCGACGCGACCGCGTCGGTGCCGGAGAGGTTCGAGACGTCGAGGCACGCCAGGGACCGCAGCTCCTCCCCGGCGCCCCCCGCGACGCGCCCGACCTCCGCCAGCACCGCGTCGCCGCCGCCGGCGGCGCCGGCCTTCTCCTCCTG